>NZ_JARGEF010000349.1:0-6381 GCF_033794725.1 Streptomyces sp. ID05-39B
CCGCTCTCGTGGGGGTAGGCTGCCGCCCGCGGGGACCGCCACCGCACGGAGGGGCTGACATTCACGTGAACCTGCGCGACAAGCTGCGCGGCCTGCTGGTGAGGCTGTACGCGCGCCGGGTGGAAGGCCACCTGGACCACGCTCAGGTGCCCAAGCACATCGGCGTGATCATGGACGGCAACCGCCGCTGGGCGAAGGCCGCGGGTTCCACCACCGTGCATGGCCACCGGGCGGGCGCCGACAAGATCGAGGAGTTCCTCGGCTGGTGCTCCGAGACGGACGTCGGCGTCGTCACCCTCTGGCTGCTGTCGACGGACAACTTCGACCGCGCCAAGGAGGAACTGGTCCCTCTGCTCGGCATCATCGAGGACGTCGTCCGCACCCTGGCCGCCGACGGCCGCTGGCGCGTGCACCACGTCGGCACGCCCGACCTCCTGCCGGCCGGCATGCAGCGCACGCTGAAGGAGGCCGAGGAGGCCACCGCCGACATCGACGGGATACTCGTCAACGTCGCCATCGGCTACGGCGGCCGCCAGGAGATCGCCGACGCGGTCCGTTCGATGATCCTCGACGCCCAGGACAAGGGCGTGTCGATGGAGGACCTCGCCGAGTCCGTCGACATCGACATGATCGGCCGCCACCTCTACACCGGCGCTCAGCCCGATCCCGACCTCGTGATCCGCACCAGCGGCGAACAGCGGCTGTCCGGATTCATGCTGTGGCAGACCGCGCACTCCGAGTACTACTTCTGCGACGTGTTCTGGCCGGCGTTCCGCAAGGTCGACTTCCTGCGCGCCCTGCGCGACTACGAGATCAGGCACCGGCGTTTCGGCGGCTGACCGCACCACGCACATGACGGCCGGCCGGACGCACTGACGGCCGGCCCACCGTTTCCAGCCGCGCGCCGGCCACCGCGCCGGTTTCCAGCCGCGGTCGGCCCTCTCAGGTCCCCCGGCCGCACGCCTGCGTGCCCCCGCGGAAAGCCCCCGAGTACCCCCGCTGGGACGGAAGTAACAAGGAGTTCATCGGCGCGCCGTCATATGCCGTGGCATGGCGGCGCATGTTCGAGGGCATAAGCCAAGCAGGTCGACGCCCGAACCACGGGTGTCGGATCTCAGCGGACGGCACGGGGCCGTCCGCCCGGGAGGCCCTTTGCACCAGCCCGATCGTGCGGTCCGCACGGACGTAGCGGAGGGCCGGTTTTCGGTCCGTGCAGGCGGTCGAATTCCGGTCCAGCTCCACTCCGTCGCTCCCCGACCTCATCCGAGGGGGTACGTCCTTCCGTGGTGACCAGCACAAAGCGCCATAAGCCCGACCGGCGCACTTACGTTCTCGACACCAGCGTCCTGCTGGCCGACCCGCACGCAATGAACCGCTTCGAGGAGCACGAAGTCGTGCTCCCCATCGTCGTGGTCACCGAGCTGGAGGCCAAGCGGCACCATCCCGAACTCGGCTACTTCGCCCGGCAGGCCCTGCGCCTGCTCGACGACTACCGGGTGCAGTTCGGCCGTCTCGACGCCCCCATCCCGATCGGGGAGCTGGGCGGGACCATCCGTGTCGAGCTCAACCACTCGGACCCCAGCGTGCTGCCCACCGGCTACCGCCTGGGGGACAACGACTCACGCATCCTCGCGGTCGCCCGCAATCTGCAGGCCGAGGGGTTCGACGTCACCGTCGTGTCGAAGGACCTCCCGCTGAGGATCAAAGCGTCCTCCGTGGGTCTGCTCGCCGAGGAGTACCGGGCCGAACTGGCCATCACGGACTCCTCCGGCTGGACCGGAATGTCCGAACTGACGCTCCCCGGCGAACAGGTGGACATCCTCTTCGAGGAAGGACGGGTGTACGTCCCGGAAGCCTCCGAACTCCCCGTGCACACGGGCCTGACCCTCCAGTCCGAGCGCGGCAACGCGCTCGGCCGGGTCACCGCCGACGGCAACGTGCGGCTGGTGCGCGGCGACCGGGAGGTGTTCGGCATCAAGGGCCGCAGCGCCGAGCAGCGCATCGCGCTCGACCTGCTGCTCGACCCGGACATCGGGATCGTGTCGATGGGCGGCCGGGCCGGCACCGGCAAGTCGGCGCTCGCGCTGTGCGCCGGTCTGGAGGCGGTCCTGGAGCGCCGCCAGCACCAGAAGGTGATGGTCTTCCGCCCGTTGTACGCGGTGGGCGGGCAGGAACTGGGCTATCTGCCCGGCTCCGAGGCCGAGAAGATGAGCCCCTGGGCGCAGGCGGTCTTCGACACGCTGTCCGCGGTCACCAGCCGCGAGGTCATCGAGGAGGTCACCGCCCGCGGCATGCTGGAGGTCCTGCCGCTCACCCACATCCGCGGCCGCTCGCTGCACGACGCGTTCGTGATCGTGGACGAGGCGCAGTCGCTGGAGCGGAACGTCCTGCTGACCGTTCTGTCCCGGATCGGCGCCAATTCGCGGGTCGTTCTGACCCACGATGTCGCGCAAAGGGACAATCTGCGGGTCGGCCGCTACGACGGTGTCGTCGCCGTCGTGGAGAAACTGAAGGGGCATCCGCTTTTCGCGCACGTCACCCTCAACCGGTCCGAAAGGTCCCAGATCGCGGCCCTCGTGACCGAAATGCTGGAGGAGGGGCACATCTGACCGGACCGCCCCGTTTCGCGGGCCGTATCAGGTAGTTGGCGCCGCTCGGCAAAGGCTGTGAGCCTAGTCGGGCGGCGCCTTCGCATGTGCGCGAACGATGAAATACCCAGGGCGAAACGCGATGTGAGCTTTCACACGCAACTCGGAATTGCCACCCGGCGTCGGTTACGGCAGAGTCTCCTTCCTGTCAGGCCCCGCATACGACACACGTGTATCCCCAGCGATACGACACCACATCAACTCCATAGCTTCGTCGTATGCCGCCCGCGCACCACGCGGCGCTCCCGAGCAGGGAGTTGCCCACCGGGCCCGCGCCTCCCGTGACCCCGCAGTTGGGAGGCCAGTGTTCAGGGGCACGATTGCGTCCGCCAGGGTCACCGAAGCGGGCGATGCTGGAAGGAAACCGTGTGAGCCGCATCTCGGTCCGGGGATTCGCAGTGGCCTCGGCCACGGCGGTCACCGCTGTCGGAAGCGTTGTCGGTGTTGCCTCGGGCAGCACCGCGCAGCCCAACGACGCGGAAGCGACGGTAAGCGACTCTACGACGCTCCTCGCCGACATCCCCGTAGGTCAGCAGGCCCAGGTGCAGACCGCCTCGCTGACGCAGCAGGCCAGTGTCCAGGCCATCGCCGCGGACGAGGGCGCCAAGAAGGACGCCGAGGAGTCGGCCCGCAAGGCCGCCGCCAAGACCGCGATCGCGAAGAAGGAGGCCGCCGAGAAGGCGGCCGCCGACGCCAAGGAACGCGCCGAGGCCAAGGCCGCCGCGAGCCGCAGCTCTTCCGACTTCCCCATCCAGAACTCGTACACCATCGACCAGATCCAGGCGATGGCGCAGCAGATGGTGCCGAGCGGCCAGTGGCAGTGCTTCAGCAACATCGTGGACCACGAGTCCAGCTGGAACTACCGGGCCGTCAACCCGTCCTCCGGCGCCTACGGTCTCTTCCAGGCGCTGCCCGCCGGCAAGTACGTGTCCGCGGGCGCCGACTGGCAGACCAACCCGGCCACCCAGATCAAGTGGGGCCTGAACTACATGAACGACCGCTACGGCAGCCCGTGTGACGCCTGGTCGTTCTGGCAGTCCAACCACTGGTACTAGGCCCGGCGCCCGGCACCGACAGCTCAACCCCGCGCAGCCCCTCCCCGTCCTAGGGGGAGGGGCTTTCGCCCTGTACGGTCTTGTACGGTCCATGCCGACGACTCCAGGGGCGGGTGGCGGGGGAGAGACGGGGGAAGAGGGCGCATCATGTCGCGAGTGCCAGGGTGGCTCGGCCGGGTAGGTGCCGGCCTGACCAAGATGGGGCAGCGGCTCGACGAACGTCGGGCCGAGACCGACCGGGAGAGCGGCGCCGTACCGGACCCGGCGGCGCCCGAGACGCCGGTGGCGGCCGCCGTCGAACTGCCGCCGCCCGCGCCGCGCCCCGACCCCGCCCAGGTTGTGCCGTGGGGCGTCCGGGTCGCCGCCGAGGCGGGCTGGCGGCTGCTGGTGCTGGCCGGGACCGTCTGGGTCCTGATGAAGGTCATCAGCGCCGTCCAACTCGTCGTGCTGGCCTTCGTGGTGGCGCTGCTGCTGACCGCGCTGCTCGAACCCACCGTGGCGCGGCTGAAGCGGCTGGGCGTTCCCCGGGGGGCCGCGACCGCGCTGACGGGGATCTTCGGGTTCGTCGTCATCGGCCTGATGGGCTGGTTCGTGACCTGGCAGGTCATGGAGAACATCGACAACCTCTCCGACCAGGTCCAGGACGGCATCGACGATCTGCGCCGCTGGCTGCTGAACAGCCCCTTCCACGTCACCGACAAGCAGATCAACGGCATCGCCAAGAACCTGCGCGAGGCGGTCGGTGCCAACACCGACGAGATCACCTCCGCCGGCCTGGAGGGCGTCACCGTCGTCGTGGAGGCCCTCACCGGCATCCTGCTGGCGTTCTTCTCGACGCTGTTCCTGCTCTACGACGGCAAGCGCATCTGGCAGTGGACCCTCAAACTGGTCCCCGCCGCCGCCCGGCCGGGTGTCGCGGGCGCCGGCCCGCGGGCCTGGGCGACGCTCACGGCGTATGTGCGCGGCACGGTGCTGGTGGCGTTGATCGACGCCATCTTCATCGGTCTCGGCATCTACTTCCTCGAAGTGCCGATGGCCGTACCGCTGGCCGTCTTCATCTTCCTGTTCTCCTTCATCCCGCTGGTCGGCGCGGTCGCCTCCGGTGCCCTGGCAGTGGTCGTCGCCCTGGTCACCCAGGGGGTGTTCACCGCGGTGATGACACTGGCGGTCGTGCTGGCCGTGCAGCAGATCGAGGGGCACATCCTCCAGCCGTTCATCCTCGGCCGCGCCGTGCGCGTCCACCCGCTCGCGGTGGTGCTCGCGGTGGCCTGCGGCGGCATGGTGGCCGGTATCGGCGGCGCGGTGGTCGCCGTACCGCTGGTGGCGGTGACGAACACGGTGGTCAGCTATCTGCACGCGTACTCCAGGGAGCCGGCCCTGCTGACCGCACCGAGGCCGAGGGGCGCGACGGCGGCGGACGTGGCCCCGGTGCGGCCGGCCCGTGCCGAGCCCGGGGACGAGCCCTCCGCACGGCCGGCAGGCGGGTCCGGGGGCGAAGCCCCGGGAGAGGGGACCGGAAAGGGCGGCGGGGGCGAGGAACGGCAGGACCCCGCCCACCCCGAGGGGTGAACGGGAGGGCGGCTCGCCCGAGACCCTCCACCGCCCGCTGACGCGCGCACCGCCGTCAGCCGTGGCACCCCCGCTCCTCACCGGCCCGTTCCGGCGCCGGCTCCAGCCTTCTTCGACTCGGTCAAATCGGCGCCCGAGCAGGCGAATTGAGACACACGACAGAGCAACTTCCGACAGCTGAGGGCAGGTCGGAAACCCGCCCCTGGACTGCGCCTTCCGGCTGATAGACCTTCCCCCCTGAGCGCTACGTGTCAGGCGTATGTGCGACATGCCAAGGGGAGTGATGTCGGGCTACGAGCTGCTGGCCCGCGACCTGGCCGCGTGCGGGCGTGAGGGCTTCACCGGGGAACTGCGTGCGTCCGGCTCACCCGGCGGCACCTTCCACCTGCGCGACGGACTCGTGGTCGCCGTCGAGTCACCGGGAGCGCCCGGACCGGAGGCCCTGCTGCTGCGCTCCGGACGGATCGGCGGCGAGGAATGGGCCGCTCTGGTGCGCGAGTCCGACGGGGCGCGCTGGCCCGTCGCCGGACTCGTCGCCCACGGCTACACGGGAGCCGCCCAGCTCAGGGTCGTCTGTGTGATGGCCCTCCAGGACGCCGCCTTCGCGGTCGTCGCGGGCGGCGTCGACGCTTGCGAACGCGCTCCGGGCGAAGGCCCGCCGCCCGGCGCCGTCGCCGTCGGCGAACCACCCACGCCGCTCCTGGCGGACGCCTTGCGCAGACTGGCCGCCCTGCTCGCCCTGCCGTACCCGGTCCGCCCCGAGCGGGAACGCCCGGTACCCACCCCGCTGTCGTACGCCGCCGTCCGCCTGACCACGCTGCAACGCGAGCTGATCACCCACGCAGACGGCCGGCGCACGGCCCGCGACCTCGCCTTCCGTACCGGGCGCGGCGTCTACACGGTCACCGTCGAGGTGGCCCGGATGCTCGCCGAAGGGTTCCTGGAGTGCCCGCGGACACCCGCCCCGATCCCGGTCCGGCTGCCGCCCGGCGGGGAGGGCGTACGCCGCCGGGCGGCAGCCGGACCGGGATCGGGGCGGGTGCGGTCTCCTATAAAACTACACAAACCCACGCGAGCAGCAACAAACACTACTGCCCCCATCAGCTGGA
>NZ_JARGEF010000034.1:0-47407 GCF_033794725.1 Streptomyces sp. ID05-39B
GCGGACGGATCCGCGGCGGACGGGTCCGGCGCGGTCGGGTCCGGGGCGGGGCCGGGGCCCGGTTCTGGCTCGGACGGTTCCGGGTTCGATTCCGGCGCGGCCGACACGGCTGGCACAGGCGTGGGCGCGGGCGAGACCGCTCGGCGGCGGGCGCGGTCCGCCTCCGTCCAGGCCGCCTCCAGGCTCCGCCGTTCCTCCTCGTCCGCCCCGCACAGCAGGGCGAGGCGGTCGACCACGGCGAACTCCTCCGGGACGGTCGCGCCCGAGCAGTAGCGGTGGAGGGTGGACGCGCTGACGCTCAGCCGCCGGCCCAGCGCCTCGTAACTCCTCCCGTCCCGCGCCTTCAGCGCGCGCACGAGCCCCGCGAACTCCTCGACGGTGGCGTCCTTCGGCATTCCATCCCCCTCGACCCTGCGTCCCATTCTTCACGTCCTTGCACGTCAGCGGGGGTGGAATGGTTCCGGGACGGCTGGTGGGCGCGTGATCGTTGCAGTCGGCGGGCGCCGGCCCCACGCTGGTTGAGCACTGACCGAACGAACGACCCGACGGGGGATCCACCACCATGAACAAGCTCCGCACCGCACTCGCCACCGCAGCCGCTGCCGCACTGGGCCTCGCGGCCCTCGCCACAGCCCCGGCGCAGGCAGCTGCCCAGCCCGCCTTCCTCGCCGCCTCCCAGATGCCGCCGTCGTCGACGCCGTGGACCGCCACCCAGGTCTTCACCGGCGTCCCGGAGAACGGCGGCGTCCTCTGCGCCCCGTACAAGATCCCGGCGCAGAACACCCGCTACCGCGAGTTCAGCACCGAGCTCGACACCAACGGCGTCCAGGTCACCACCGTCGCCCGTACCGAGGCCGACGCCGTGAAGCTGGTTGACACCCTCCGCGGGGCCCTCGCCGGCTGCGGCCCCCTGCTGGAGCAGCAGAACCCGGGCCTGCAGGCCGTCAGCGCCTCCCACGGCAAGCTCGCCGTCGAGGAGGGCGCCTGGGTCTACAGCCTGGACACCGCCGACCCGCAGATCGGCATCTCCGACATCCACCTGTTCTCCGTCGGCCGCGACGGCCGCACCGTCACCGTCGTCCGCTGGGGCCAGATGGGCGACCTCGAGGACGCCCCGCTGACCGCCTTCCGCACCACGACGAAGACCGCGGTCAACAAGCTCCACTGACCCGAGGGCTCCCCCGAGGGCTGACCACAGCTCGACAGCGGCGCGGCCGGAACCCGGGCGCGCCGCTGTCGTGCCCACCTGCTCCGCCGGCGGCGACCACTTCCTGGCCTTCACCAGCATCGCCTGCACCCTCATCTGCTATCGCAGACTCGCCAAATGAGATGGTCTCTAAGGCCCATCTCTTTGGTCAGCTTCGGGCACGTCCCCCTTTACGGTGACCACCGTGTAGTTTTCTGCGTCCGGGTCGAAGGTGTTGGACTCCACCCCAAGTCCGACCGCATGCAGCTGCGAGACGAGCTCCTCCTGCCGGAACGGCCAGCACGACAGCCTCTCGGAACACGTCAGTACCGACCCATCTGACGCCACCTGCGCCACAGCAATCTCCAGATGGTGCTCTTCGTCCCAGCGCTGCTCGATCTGCCAGTTGTAGACGACGACCGCATCGCGTCCTTGGCGCCGGACGAGTCGATGACCCACGTCCAGACGAGATCCACGCGCTCGTACGAGCTCCCAGTTGCGGGATGTGAGGACGAGACGTCCGTCGCGACTCAAGAGCCGCGACATGGCGGTGAGTGCATCGAACCGAGCAGAGGCACCCTCGGCATGGGCGAGCGAGTTGCCCACGCAGAAGACCACATCGAAGGGCGGGGACCCATCGAGACAATCGGGCAGCTCATCCCAGCTGACGCGCAACGTGCGCAGCCGGACACCACCACCGCGTTCGTCGTCCGGAACAGCGCGGGGCTGATGGGACTCGTCGCCATCGGGACGACGCTGTGCGGGGCGCAGTACGCGTGGACGCTGCCGATTGCCTGGGTGTCGTTCGCTCTCTACGCGCCGCTCCCGACAGGTGTGCCGATGCAGGTGGCGGGCTGGATGCTGCTGCCGCCCGGCACGGCGACGGGCACCTGGACGGCCCTGGTCCTCGCGGTCGTCGGCACCGCGGCCTACGCCTTCGCGGGACCGAGACGGTAACCGGCCCGGGACACCGGCCCTTCCGTGACCCGGTCTGTCAAACGAGCGGTGCAAATGCGGTTGTTGGGGTTACTGACGTGCTGCGGAGAGGCGGCCGTCGAAGGTGATGTCGAAGTCGCGGAGCCGGTGGCGGGGTCCCAGATGCGTACGGTGTGATCCAAGGAGGCGGTGGCAAGCTGCATACCGTCAGGGCTCCACGTCACCGCTCGCACCTGGCCGGTGTGGCCGGTGAGGGTGTGGATCGCCGTGCCGGTGGACCAGCCCGTCCAGGGGTGGTCGTCCCCGGCCGGAGCGAGGAGGTCCGCGACCGCCCGGCCCGCGGTCTGCGGCAGGGTCGTGCTGCGCCCGACGTAGCGCAGTCGCCCGTCGGTGTCGTACCGGCCCAGCAGCAGCTTGCGGGGATCGGCCGCAGGGCCCGTGATCGCGCCGACCACGGCCTCCTCGGTATCGCGCACCTTGTACTTGCGCCACCCGCGCACGGACGGCACGTAGGGGTCCTCCAGCCTCTTGTGGACCACGCCTTCGAGACCGACCGCGGTCCAGCTGGTCAGCCACTCGCGCACGGTGGCCGGGTCGGTGGTCGACGGGCACAGCGCCCAGGGCGCGGTGAGCGTGTGCTCGGCGAAGAGGCCTGCCAGGGCGGCCCTGCGGCGCAGGTAGGGCCACCTGGTCGTGTCGGTGCCCGCGATGCGCAGCAGGTCGAAGACGACGAAGTGAGCGGGCCACTGCACTGCGAGCCGGGCAGCGCCGGCGCCGCGCCGCTGCAACCGTCCGTGGAGCCGCTCGAAGGCAAGCCGTCCGTCCTCCCACACCACCAGCTCCCCGTCTATGCGAACTACCACCGCTGTCGCATGAGCGGACGAAGAGGTGGATGCCACCGGGTGACTGGGCGTGCGTAGAGGACCGCAATGGCTTTGATTCCGGAAGGGGGGATGGTGCCAGGTGAGGCGTGGGCGAAGTCGTTGGAAGTCAGGAGAGGACTGCGGCGAGTGCGGCGGCCAGGGTGGCCGCGAGGATGAGAACCGCAGCGAACGAGGTGGCGGCGTGGGTGAGGGCGGTGGGCCAGGTGCCACCATCAAGGCGGGCCAGCGTTGCAGCGCCCGCGGCGGCCATCAACGCGACAACGGTGACGACTGCGACGGTGAGGAGGACGACGGCGACAGTCACGGCAAGCTCCCTGTACACGGTGGGGTGTTGACAGGGACGAACCTTCCGGAATGCCTGTGCGCCATGGTTCAGCGAGACGAAGATGAACACGGGCGCACACACCACCCGGGGGGCCAGCACATGCACAAGACGGACAACGGCCGCGGTCCGGCACTCGCTGAGCTGCGCGGAAGACTGGAAGACGCCCGGGCCCGGGCCAGGCTGAACCAGACAGAGCTCGCCGGGAAGGCTGGTCTGAGCCGCGGGACAGTATCCAGGGCGCTCTCGCCCGGTGGCGGCATTCCGACGGTGCAGACGGTGGCCCGTTTGGCAGGCGCGTTGAAGCTGTCCGTGGGGAAACTGCTGGAGTTGCAGCGGAGCGCGGTCGAGGAATCGGACGGGCACCTGGCCGACATGCCGGGTCCGGGCCGTCCGGTCGGGCAGTGGGAGCCGTACGGGCTGGAAGTCCACCCCGCGGGTCCGGGCACCATGGCGGACGGGGAACAGGCCCTGCCCGGATACGTGGCGCGCAGCCATGACGAGGTGCTGGCTGAGGAGGTACGGCAAGCGGCACAGGGCCGCAGCCGGATAGTGATCTTGGTAGGCAGCTCATCGACAGGCAAGACGAGGGCGTGCTGGCAGGCCGTGCAGCCGCTCGCGAAGACGCGGTGGCGCTTGTGGCATCCCTTCGACCCGACCCGGGCGGAGGCTGCGCTGGAAGACCTGCATCAGGTCGGGCCGCGCACCGTGGTGTGGCTGAACGAGGCCCAGCACTACTTCGGCGACCGGGCCTCCGGCGAGCGGATCGCGGCGGCCGTGCACCGGCTGCTGACCGAGGAGGAGCGCGGCCCTGTCCTGGTGCTGGGCACACTGTGGCCCGAGTACGCCGACCGGTACACCGCCCTACCCGCCCCCGGCGGGGACGATCCGCACAGCCGGGTGCGGGAACTTCTCACCGGACGCACCGTTGCCGTCCCCGACGCGTTCGACGCTGCGGCCCTGGCCGCTGCGACCGTCCTGGCCGATAGGGGTGATGCACTGCTGTCCGATGCCCTCACGCGTGCACGCGACGGCGGACGGATCACCCAGGAACTGGCCGGAGCCCCTGAACTCCTGCGCCGCTACGAGCAGTCCACTCCACTCGCCCGCGCCCTGCTGCACGCGGCAATGGACGCTCGGCGCCTCGGCGTCGGCCTTCACCTCCCCCTGACCTTCCTGACCGACGCGGCCCCCGACTACCTTGCGGAGGACGACTACGACCAGCTCACCGACGACTTGTTCGAGCAGGCCTACGCCGAACTCGCCACACCGGCGCACGGCAAACAAGCCCCGCTACGCCGGGTGCGACCTCGCCCGCAACGACGCCCACCCGGGCCGTCCCAACCAGCCGACCATCCCTCGCCCCAGCCTGTGGGCACGATGTTCCGGCTCGCCGACTACCTCGAACAACACGGCCGCACCACGCGCCGAGGCCTATGCCCTCCCGCTTCGTTCTGGGACGCCGGCTACACCCAGCTCCCTCATCCCGACGACCTCTATAACCTGGCCCACGCCGCCACTTCCCGCCATCGGCTCCAATGGGCCCACCACCTCCGCCTGCGCGCCGCTGAGGCCGGCAACACGCATGCCTTGGGCGAGCTTTCGCAGATGCGGGAGGCGGCCGGGGATCGTGAGGGTGCCGAAACCCTGGCCAACCGAGCTGCCAACGCTGGCAACACCCACGCCCTGACCAATCTGGCTCGGATGCGGAAAGACGTCGGGGACCACGACGCGGCCGAGGCCCTCTACCAGCAGGCAGCCGACGCCGGCAACACCCACGCCTTGGGCGAGCTCGTGTGGATAAAGGAGGCGTCCGGGGATCGTGAGGGTGCCGAAGCCCTTGCCCGGCGCGCTACCGACGCCGGCGACTTCAACATGCTGACCAATCTGGCGTACAAGCGAAGTATGGCCGGGGACCACGACTCAGCCGAAGCTCTCTACCGGCAGGCCGTAAACGCCGGCGACACGCATGCCCTGATCCTTCTGGCACACAGGCGGGATATGGCCGGGGACCACGACGAGGCCGAGGCCCTCTACCAGCAGGCTAGCCGCACCAGCGAGGGTTACGTTCTGGGGATTCTGGCGCGGATACGGGATGAGGCAGGGGACCGCGACGAAGCTGAAGCCCTGGCCATGCGTGCCGCCTTCCACGACCCTAACAACGACGCCGTGGGCTGGGTGGCGCTGACGCGGGAATTGGCCGGGGACCACGAGGGGGCTAAAGCCCTTGCCCAGCGGGCTGCCGATGCCGGCAACACCCACGCCTTGACCTGGCTGGCACTGCGGCGGGAGTCGGCCGGGGACCACGACGAGGCCGAAGCCCTGGCCAACCGTGCTGCCGACGCCGGCAACGCCCATGCCCTGGCCGTTGTGGCAGGGATCCGGAAGTTGGCCGGGGACCGTGACGGAGCCGAAGCTCTCTTCCGTCACGCAGCCGACGCTGGTGACATCGACGCTATGGTCCATCTGGCTCGGATGCGTGAGGAAGGCGGGAGCCACGATGAGGCCGAAGCCCTGGCTCTGCGAGCTGCTCAGGCTGGTGACGCCCGTGGCGTGGGCGTGCTTTCGCGGATGCGTGAAGAGGCCGGGAACCATGACAGTGCAGAAGCGCTCTGCCAGCAGGCCGCGAACACCGGCAGCAGCCTCAACGGGGAAGGTGGCTATCAAGATCGATGGCCGCACGGATTGGATCCGGACGGTACGCCGACCTGCCGTTGGTAGGGGCCAGTTGGCGTGTCCATACCGCGGGCGTACGAATTTTCAGACATCACTTCGACGCGTGTCGCGTTCCGTGAATCATCGATCGTTGACCAGCTCCGTGAGCTCAGCTGTTAGCGGATTCAGGACGACCGCCGTATGAGGCACCAGCTTGTCGATAGATTTCCAGTTCTGAACACGCGGAATTCATCGCCTGATATGGAACGTACCGTGTGCCGAAGCACGGCAGTTGTCACCGGCAGAGCTGGTTGAGCTGGTGCAGGAGACCGGTCGAAGCAGCCTGATTGTCACCAGTGAGGCATGCGGCTTGTCACAGGTCCTTGTTGAGGACCACCGTGACCGACCAGAAACGGCCTCTCAGTATTCCCAGCCGGCGTAGATGGTGACGTTCTCGCCGTTGTCTCTGGCTCCGACGCACACGTCACGCCAGTCGAGCAGCCAGCCGCTGGAGCGGCAGCTCTCCTGCTGGAGGCCCAGTTCGCGGATGATCTCCGGGCGGGACAGGCCGTCCCCGCTGGTGACCGTCGCAACGCGCCAGCAGCCGACGGAACCGCAGCTGGTGCCTTCGTTGACCATGCTGATGCCTGGCGGCAATGAGGGGAGGGCCTTGGACGGCGGGGCGTCCGAGCCTTCGCTGATCATCAGCGCAGACAGGAGGCCGGCCACGAGAGTGAGGGCGAACTGCATCCCCAGGCGCCGGCCCTCGCCCAGGCGGACGTCGGCGTCGCCATGAACACGGGCACATCGGCCGCCAAGGAGGCCGGCAACATGGTCGACCTCGACTCCCACCCGACCAAACTCATCGAGATCGTCGAGATCGGCAAGCAACTCCTCATCACCCGGGGCGCTTGACGACGTTCTCCATCGCCAACGACGTCGCGAAGTACTTCGCGATCATCCTGGCGCTGTTCGCGGCCGTCTACCCCAGCCTGGACAAGCTCAACATCATGAACCTGTCCTCGCCGGACTCGGCGATCCTCTCCGCGGTCATCTTCAACGCGCTGATCATCATCGCGCTGGTCCCGCTCTCCCTGAAGGGCGTGCGGTACCGGCCGGTCAGCGCCGACAAGCTGCTCCGCCGCAACCTCACCGTCACTCTGCGAGGGTGCCGTCCAGCAGGACGTAGTCGGGGTCGGCTTCGCGCAGGGTCCGCAGGAGCCCGGGGGCGCGGTCGGCGAGCAGGGCGATGACGGCTGCCGTGTAGGCGTGGGCGATGCCGACGGAAATGCCGAAGCCGGCGGCCATCTGCCCGAGGGGGTCGTGCCGACGCAGGTACACCAGACCGACCAGGGCACGTTGGTGCGGCGGGAGCTTGCAGCGGCGGTCACCCTCGCGGGTGACGATGAGCATCGTGACCCACTCGACCAGCGCATGAGGCAGGTCGAGTGCAGCAGGATTGGGAACCAACGTGGCTCCTGTGCCTGTGGGTTGAGACTTCGAACACCTCCCCCAACGGCACGGGAGCCTCGTGCGTTGCGCGCCCCAGCGGCGTCATTCGATCAGTGGCCACACTGAAAGGCCTCAGTAGCAGGGCCTCCGGGAACGCTCGGTATGGGATCGCACCCCCGCCCGACCGCTTCGGACCGCTGAGCGGGATAACCTGCTTTCACCCCCGTGACAACAGCCACGGAATGGCGCCGATCACCAAGAGGATGACGCACAACCGCACTGTCATGCCTGTACTGCTGATCGCCAACCGAATCGTGCGCCACATTTCCTTGCCGTGCTGCATTTGAATTCCTCCCGCATCGCACCGTATTCCTGAGTGGTGCCCCCGACCTGCGGCGGCGGTCTCAGCGTGCCTGGAAAGCGATGCAAGGAAGCAGCAAGTGCCGGAAAGTAACGGGACTTCGCACATCCTGCCGAGGTCGTGCACGGCGTGCCATACTGAGCCGCGGTTCAGCCGTGGCGCCCTGGGGAGGAGCCTTTGCCCGTAACCGAGTTGCCCGGTCCGGATGCGCTGCCACCCGGTCCGTTGCGGAATCTCACAGCGGAGCTGCACCGGCTGTACCAGCAGGCCGGACTGCCGTCGGGGCGGGAGGTGGAGAACTGGGTCAGGAGGGACCCTCTCTGCACCGACTCCGTGAGCCACACGACGTTTCGTACGATGCTGCTCGGATCGGTGCTGTCGAGCTGGGCCAAGTGGCAATGCGTCGTTCACGTCCTCGCCGTGCATGCGGTCGGCTCACGCGATCCCGAGTCGCAGGTGGAGCGCTTTCATGCTCTGTGGCTCACGGCGTCGTTGTCTCCCGGAGAACATCTCAAGTCCTCGGTGCATCCGCCCGGCGGCCCTGCTTGGCCTGTGGCGACGAGCTGGACACAGAGGACGTCGTCATCGGCCCCGAGCACGGACCCCACCGCGCGGTCCATCCCGAGGTTGCCGCAGCAGTTGTGCCTCCCGGTCTATATCGCCGTGGACGCTCCTGCCCCGCCCAAGTCGAGAGACGTCTTGTTCGACCGGGTACTGGTCGAACTGTTCGACCAACTGGCCTCATCGCCCCGGGTTTCGGACCTGGTGCACGCCAGCGTGCTGGCCATTTCCGCGCGTCCGTTCGTCGCGGTCGAACTGACGAACGTCGGCGACTTGATCTGTATGCCGAAGGTGGCCTGTGAAGGCGACGCGGACTACCCGGCCGCCTTCACGTTGCTGCAGCGACGAATCGAGGCCGACATCGCCGCTCTCAGCGAGCAGGGGTGGGCCGTAAGAAGGCCAATAGTGCTGTTGCTGAGCAACGGGGCGCCTCGGGACGACTCCTGGTGCGAGGCGTATGGTCGGCTCGTCGACCCCACGCGCAGGACCCGGCCGCATATTATCGGCTACGGATTCTCCTCGGCCGCTTTCGAATTCGTGGAGCAGGTCGCCACGCTTGCGGCGTTTTCGGCCGACCTGAACAACCCGGAGGGGGTTCCCGGTGATGAGTTAGGTGATGCGATAAACGCCATGATGACATCCATGGTCGCGTCCGTTCGGAGCCGGTCATTACAGACTTCCCTGGAGGCCGACGGGTATCCAGGTATCCCCCTGGAAGATATAGATTGACGAGGGATTCGTGGCACAGCGGCCGGTCGAGGACATGAACATCTCCCTGCTTTCGGCTCCCGCTCGTGGGGGGGTGGTCGACGTGCCAGGGCAGGAGCGCCTTGTGGCGAAAATCTTCCGCGCACCGTGCAGACCAGACCAGAGCGAGCACCTGCGCCAACTGATTGGCCTCCCAGACCTCATGGGAGCGCCGGACCGTGACATCGTCACGTCCGGCAGTTGTTGGCCGCTGGCCGTACTGACCGACGACGACGGCGCGGTGGTGGGCTGCCTCCTGCCGAAGGCTCCGGCGAAGTTCCTCGTCGACCTCACGGCCCCCTCGGGCCGCTCTGCAGTCCGGTATTTGGAGATCGACTGGCTCGCGAACCCGAACGCGGTGCTGGAGAAGCGCGGGCTCCCGGCGCAGAGCCTGAGAGCCAGAGCAGAGGTGTGCCAGGACTTGGCCACCGTCGCCGCAGTGCTGGAACGACACGGACTGGTCTACTCGGACTGGTCGTACTCGAACTCCTTCTGGAGCCCCAAGGACTGCTCCGCGTACGTCATCGACATCGACGGGTGCGTGCCCACGAGCGGGCCGAACGTGCACCAACCGGGATGGGAGGACCCCCTGACGTCCAGCGGCGATGACGCGGACACATACGTCGACCGCTACCGTCTCGCCCTACTGGTGGCACGATGCCTGACAGGCCGGCGCCGAGCCGAGCACGTGATGTCCGCCGTGCGTCACGGCACGGAACTGGACGCCGTTCCTGAGCTTCGCGACATCCTGCTTCGCATGCTGTTGTCGCCGGAGCGTGAGGAGAGGCCGTCCGTCCAGCGGCTACAGGGAGTACTGCGGGTCTCCTGCTGGCCGTGAGCCTTTCGGGCGTGGTCACTGCTCAGGCCACGGCGGTAAGGGAGAGCAGGGACGCAACGCACGAGGCTCCCGCGCCGTTGCGGGAGGTGTTCGACGACTCGCCCCATCGGCGCAGGAGGCTGGTTCCCTACCCTCTGCCGCGCTCGACCTGCCGCACGTCTTGGTGGTGTGGGGCACGATGCTCATCGTCACCCGCGAGGTGACCGGAGGTGCAGGCTGAACCGCTCCGGGTCTGATGGGGGCTCGATTCCCTGAGAGGATCGAGTCATGGCACGTCCGTCCCCTTACCCTCCCGAGTGTCGCGAGCGTGCGGTGCGCACGGTCGCGGAGAGAGCCGCCCCCACTACCCGACGGAGTGGGCCGCGATGAAGGCGGTCGCCGCGAAGCTGGGCATCGGTGCTGCTGAGACGGTGCGGACCTGGGTCCGCAAGGCCGAAGTCAATGCCGGCCGGCGTCCGGGCGTGACCTCGGACGAGGCTGCAGAGATCAAGCGCCTGAAGGCGGAGAACGCCGAACTGCGACACCAACCCCGACCGGCGGCTGGAGTCAACGCATAGAGCCTCCACCGATCCCGGAGCGGTTCAGGTGGTCAAGCTGTCGGTAACTGCCGTACGTGCAGGCGACTTTCGGGTGATCATGTGATCGACCAAGGAATACACCTGACCAGGACGAAGGTCGCGGGGATGAGTGTGTTGCATCATGCTGTCCGAGATTGGCTATGCCGTCCGTCCGACAGCTCTGAGTTTTTCTTGGCGCTCCCCGGTCGGGTGACGGGCAGACCCGATCCGGCTCTTCGTCGCAGGCAATCTGTCTACTGATTCCTGTTCTTATTGGGCGAGTATGCTATATAGGCTTGAGATCGCCGAGGATCATGTTTCTTGCTTTGTCACGTCCACATATGCCGCAGAGACCGCACATACTGCGCGCGCAGACGGGGCTTACGTCGGCGGGCTGCGTAAAGTACCTGCGATCATCGATTGGAGAAGACGTTGGACACGGTCGAGTTCCCTCTCAGCGCTCGGGTGCGTGGGGCCCGGCGACGGCTCGTGGCCACGAGCGCGGCGGGTGCCGTGTTCGTGGGAGCCGCCGTGGCGTCCGTGGTCGCCGACGCCTTCGGCTGGGTGTCGGTGCCGCGGGCGCTCCAGGCGGGTTCGGTGCTGGTGACGCTGTTCGTGCTGCCCGTCGTATGGGTGGGAGTGCACGCGGTGTGGGCGCTGCGTGGGAGGGCCGAGCTGTTCCTCGCTGCCGGAAAGCACCCGCGGCAGCGTCCCACCGACCGGCAGATGGTAGACCACTTGCGCGACGAGCACCCGCTCACGCCACTGTCGTGGATGGTTTCCGTCCTCAGCGGTCTCGGCACGCTCTGCTTCGGGGTCGCGCTGCCGTACGCCCTGGCGGACGGCGCCGTACTCGCCGGTGCACTCCTCGGGACTGGGCTCGCCGTGTCCCTGGTCGCCCTGGTCCTGGCCGGGTCCAGTATCCGCCGCGCCGCCCGCCAGGGCTTGGAGGACCGCAGGCGGCGTGCCGAGCTGTGGTCCCTGCCCTCCGCTGTCGAACGCCGGCTCACGAACTCCCTCCTCGGCACCGGAGACGGGGGACACCTCGGAGCCTGAACAATCGGTGGGTAAGATCACGGCCCGCTGACGGCCCAGTGAGCCCGGGACGGCCCCTGAACTGCGCTTATGTGCAGGTCAGGAACCGTTCCGCCCCTAGGACGCTCTGCAGTTCCTCCACTTGGCTTCAGCCTCCCTGCCGGCGGGCCAAGCGGTCCGCGAGCGCGGCCAGAGGCACCGCAGCGACCCAGGAGTACACGGTGAGCAGTGCAGTTGGGCACCGGTGGGATCGAGAACGGTTCGACCCGCTTCTCGAACGTCGCCGCTTCCTCCAGGCTCAGCTCGGGGACGACCTCTTCGTTCCAGATGCGGTTGGTCTCCGCCGTGTCGGGGCTCACGATGCTCCGGAGCTCCCGCGGAAAGCCCAGCCACGGCGAGAGCACTCCCGGCATCGCGGCCAGCGCTGCGATCCTGCGTTCGAAGGCCGCTGCGCGCGGCGCGAGGTGGCCGCCCATCGACAGCCCGGTCAGCGCGATGCGCCGCTCGTCGACGTCCCTGCGGCGCTTCAGCCAGTCCACATGGGTGTTCCCCCGACCAGCCCCTGGGCGGTGCCTCGGGCGGCTGGACGCTCGAGGCGGGAGAGGTTGTGAGGAAGCCCGCGATGACGGACGGTGAGCGCGGTCGACCCGTGGTTCACGTGCTGCTCGCGGACGGCACGATCCCGACACTGGGCCAGGTCGATTCGGCGCGCGGGCACGCGGCGGCCGAGACGTATCTGATCGCGCACGCGGACGACGGCCGGCTCGACGCCCGCATCCGTGCCGAACTGCTCGCCTGCTACGGCATCCCACAACTGCCCTGGGCGTGGGCCGAGACCGACGCTGACGCAGTCCTGGCAGCCGAGTGGCTGCGCGGTGCCGATGGCCGGGTGGTCCTGAAGGCACACTGGCCGGGCCGGCTCCACAGGAGTGGACAGCGTGACGTTCATCTCGATCTGCAGAGCGACGCCCAGGTGCGTGCAGCCTTCCGGGACTTCGAGACCTGATTCGCCGGGCTCATGAGGGGCGTGGTGGTCCAGCCGCGCGCCGCGCGCGGCACCGAGCTGTTCGCGGGTGTCGTGCAGGACCAGGTCTTTGGCCCGCTCGTGCTCTTCGGGGTCGGCGGCACCGCGACCGGGGTCCTCGCCGACCATGCCGCACGGCTCGCGCCGCTGACCGAACACGACGTGGACGACCTCATCACCGCACCGCGCTCGCTTCCCTGCTGTTCGGCACGCACGAGGGCGAACCGGTCGACCTCGAAGGGCTCGAACAGCTGCTCCTGCGGTTGTCCCGGATGGCGAGCGACCCGCCACAGCTTGCCGCGCTCGACGCATGCGTTCGCTTGTTACCGCGTCGGGCCCAGGACCCGTACTTGCGTCGACTTCGCTGAGGAGGCAATGCGGCCACCAGCGCGGCGATCACGTCCGCTCTTGCGGATCGGTCGTCTCCGAGCCGCCCTGGTCCAGGCGGAACGGTGGGTACTTGTCCGTCATCAGGGCGGCGTAGGCGGTGACGCGCAGGACCCACCGGTTGAGGCCGATGATCAGGTCGAACAGATCCTTCGGATACTTCTCGGTGAAGGCCAGGGTCACGGCCGCGATGACCGTCAGCAGGGCGATCAGGCCACCGGACCACCAGCCGAGGTGGGCGCCGCCGAGGAAGAAGGCGATGACCATGTAATGCGGGATGGCCAGGAGCCACCACTTCACCAGCACTAGGCCGCGGGAGAGCCGCTCCGGGTAGGCGATGTCCAGCCGTGCCGGGTAGTCCGGTTCCTCGCCCAGGCTGAACGGGGGATACCGGTCGGTGCCAAGGGCGTCGTACGAGTAGTACGAGACCCGCCAACTCCAGCGCAATACCCCTAGGTTGAAATCGAACAGGGCACGGGGGTAGCGCTCGGTGAACAGGATGGCGAAGAAGGCGATCACGGTTACCACGGTGAAAGCGATCCAGAGAAAGAACAGCACGACGTAGTGCGGAATGGCGAGAAGCCACTTCACGAGCCACAGCCATCGGGACAGTGGCGAGTCGATACGGGCATGGACCCGGACCGGGCGCTCCTGGAATCCCACTGGGTTCGTCATGGTGATCAGCTCCTTTGCCCCGGCGTACGTGTCGCCGAGTGGGCTCATGACCAGCCTGGCGGCTTCCGCCCGACGCCGCGAGGGCACGGTGGAGCAGTGCGGGAGCCTGGCGAACCACCGGAGCCGCCGGCCCGGGGCACAACTGCGCGCAGACAGGCGACTGCGCCGAGAAGGACGCTGCTCCGCCGGGTATCGGTGAGCGGAGTTGTAGCGCGGGCGGCGAGCGCACCGCCGTGGTCGGCGACCCGTCGTACGAGATCGACCGGATGACCGAGGTGGCTGGCCGGCGCGGGGCATGGGCGTCCCATGTCGCCGGGACGCGTCTCCGCACATCACGTGACCGGCGGTCTGGAACGGTTGAGGACCGCCCGTGTGGTGTCGGCGGCGTCGCGGAGTGATGCTGGAAGGAGATCCGCAGGGACGGAGAGGGTACGGTCATGCGCGCACATGTTGGCGACCGGCTGCTCGTCGGGAGCCCGGCCGCCGGTGCCGTCCGGCGCGACGGGGAGATTGTCGGCCTGCACCACCAGGATGGGACGCCGCCGTACGACGTCCGGTGGTCGGACACGGGCGACGTCACGCTCATCTTTCCCGGGTCGGACGCCCACATCCGCCACCCTGGGCAGGACCAGGCGGTAGCGGGCACACCGATGTCGGCGAACACGCCCGCCGAGCCCGCGGTGGGTGAGATGACCGCCGGAGGCCCTGGTGACGCGGGCCGACGGGTGGCGCAGGCGCGCCGTCGGCAGGGCCTCGGCCTGGAGGAGACCGCCCGCCGCGCCCGCATCTCACCGGACTACCTCCACTACGTCGAGACGCAGCCGTCCGACCCGAGCCACGGAACTCTGCTTCGTCTGGCCGACGCGCTCGGGACCACGCTCCTCGAACTCAAGGGCGGTGGCCAGGAACGGCCTCCGGGACAGGGCCAGGCGCTCCACCACCCCCGCCTGCGGGACCTCACCGAGGACGAGTGCCGGTCCCTGTTGTCCACGCAGGGCGTGGGGCGCGTCGCACTGACCACGTCACACGGTCCCGGCGTGTTCCCCGTCAACTACCAGGTGGTCGACCGGACGATCGCCTTTCGTACGTCCTCCGACGCCGCCCCCGCCGCCGCGGCCGGCCACGAGGTGGCCTTCGAGGCCGACCAGATCGACGAGGCCATGAGCCAGGGCTGGAGTGTGCTGGCGGTGGGCCGGGCGGGGGCCGTCACCGATCCTGACGCGGTACGCCGGCTCGACGAGCGGGCACACACGGGTCCGTGGGCCGGCGGACGGCGCACGCTGTGGGTGGTCATCGTCGTCGAACAACTGACCGGTCGTCGTATCACTCCCGCCGACGACGCCTGAACGCCCGCGGCGGCCGGCACGAAGCGGAGTCCGCAGCCGGCGGTGAGGCGGTGCGGTTCGCCTTTCGCGAGGCCGAGGCGCGCGGGTGCACGCTCGATAGTTCCTGCCGCACAGGGCCTTTGCGCGGGCATGCGAAGACCCCTGGCGGGTATCGGAAGTGGATCAAGTCGCAGTGACGAGTTCGACGAGGTGCCGGGCTGTGCTGGCGGGATCGACGAGCGGCCGCAAGGCCGTGGCCGCCGCGTGGGGCCGCTCATCGGGGGTCTCGCGACCACGTACTTCTCCTGGCGCTGGGTGTGCGCCGGTGAGGTCGGCATGGTGCTCGGCATCCTGCTGCTCGCCCGCCGCATCACGGAGGTTCCGATCGGCGAACGCGCGCGGATCGATGGACTCTGGACCCCGCGGGTCACAGGCGGATGATGACCAGCGCCGTGTCGTCGGTGTTGCCGGCGGGTGGGAGGAGGTCGGCCAGGAGGGCGTCCGCCAAAGCCTCGGGGTCGGCTTCGCCATGGCGTGCGAGGGAGTCGGCGAGGCGGGCCAGACCGGTGTCGATGTCCTCGTGCCGGCGTTCGATGAGACCGTCGGTGTAGAGGACCAGGGTAGAGCCCTCGGCGAAGGCCGTACGGGCTTCCGGCCGCGGGACGTGTTCGGGGCGTGCGGCGAGAGGCGGGTCGGTGGCCCGGTCGAGGAAGGTCACGGTGCCGTCGAGGTGGAGCAGGGCGGGAGGAAGGTGGCCCGCGCTGCTGTACGTGAGGGTGTGGGTGTCCCAGTCGATGTAGGTCTTCACCACGGTGGTCGACTCGGCTCCCTCGACATGGCGGGCGTACAGTCCGACGGCCTCCAACGCCCGGGCGGGGCCGTCGGCGACACGGGCAGCGGCGCTCAGCGCGCTGCGCAGCTGCCCCATGACGCCGGCGGCTCTCAGGCCGTGGCCGACGACGTCGCCGACGGCGACCGCGATGCGGTCGCCGGGCAGGTCGACCAGGTCGTACCAGTCGCCGCACACGTTCAGGGAGCCAACTGCGGGCCGGTATCGGACGGCTGCCCTGTGATGCCCGACCGGAGTGGGAGCGGGCAGCATGGCCTCCTGCAGGGCGAGGGCGACCTCGCGGTCGCGTGCCTGAGCCCGGCGCAAGCGTTCGTTGAGCTCCTGCAGCTCACGGGCGCGGGTGTAGAGCTCGGCCTCCAGTACGCGGGCCCGGCTGCTGTCGCTGCCTGTGCCACCGCGGGCGCGGATGAGTTCGGTGACCTCCTCCACCCGGTGCACGATCAGCACCACATCCCCGTCCGGGCCCAGCACGGGGGCGTTGACCGGGCTCCAGAAGTGTTCCACCCAATGGCCGGGCCGCTCACGGTCCTCGATGTCGTAGCGCAGCAGCGCCATGGTGTCGCGCTCTCCGGTGGCCACCACCCGCAGCATCGATGCCTGCGTCTCCCGCAGACCGGCTGCGGCCGGATCGTTGGGGTTCTGCGGGAACACGTCGAAGATGTATCGCCCCAGCAACTGCTCGCGCGTACGCCCGGCCAGGCGGAGGAAGTCTTCATTGGCGTCGGCGTACTCCAGGTCGGGAGTGAGTAGAGCCACCATGCCGGGCAGAGCGTGGAAGACCGCCGCGTAGTCGATCTGCTGTTTCCTCATGTACTGCCCGCCTCGGTGCCGACCGTCACTTCGCTAATGCTCAACGATAGGAGTGACGCGCCTTTAGAGGTCGTTTTCTCCCGTTGTTTCATCCCGGATTCTGTAGTTGGTGGGGCTTTGCGGGGTCGCGCCGGGAGATGGTGCTCTCGTCGGTGAGGCGTCGGGCCATGAGATCGGCTATCGCCAGTTGGATCATGGCTTCGGATCGGGCCGGGAGGGATTCGCAGTCGCGGGCCAGACGCCTGTGGACCATGAGCCATCCGTAGGTCCGCTCGACCGCCCAGCGTTTCGAGCCGTAGTCGACCCAGACCTTGCGGACGGTCGGGTGGTCGGTGGCGACCTGGCCGAGGAGGAGGGCGCCGGCCGCGGAGCCCTGAACGCTGGCCGCGGTGACCAGCACGGCCAGCAGCAGTCCGAGTGTGTCGGTGACGACTGCGCTTTCTGCCCACGATCTTCTTGCCCGCGTCCGTGCCCTGACTTGCGGCTGGCACGCTCGTGGAGGTCTTGACGCTCTGCGCGTCGATCACACAGGCGGACGGGCTGGCCCTGAGGCCTTCCTTCTGCCGTACCAACTTTCGCAGCAGCCCGTTGAGCTGGGCGAACACGCCGTCCTTCTGCCGCTTGGCGAAGTATCCGTAGACGGCTTCCCAGGGCGGAAAGTCGTGCGGCAGGTAGCGCTACTGCACCCCGGTGAGGTCCACAAACTCGGATCGCGTTCAGAATCTCGCGCAGGTCATGTTCGGGCGGGCGTCCGATGTCCAGGGCATGCCGGCTCCGTTCGGCCCGCCAGGCCGCCAGCACGGGCTCGACCAACTCCCACCGGGCGTCGGACAGGTCACTCGGATATGCACGGCGTTCCTCCATGAAGCGGAAGTACCGCCGGCAGGCTCATACGCCCAGGCGCGTGTTCTGCCTTCTGGAAGCACTGAGCAGGCGGAGCGTGGTGATGGTGGCGCTCGGTCAGACGGCCGCGATCGCTCCCCTTGCGCCGGCGCTCGGGCGGTCGTAGCCAGCCTGGTGTGACGAAAGAAACGATACCCTCCGTCACATTTGGACACCGTAGGGTCACGGACGTCGTGTTCCGGCAGCATCGAGGTGAAGAACCTGCCGGAGCCTGTACGAAGGGGAGAAAGCGGTGTCAGGTAGCGACAGCGACGATAGCGACGGCAATCCCGATGGGGACGCAACACCGGGACGGCGGTCACTGCGCGAACGGGGCAGTACGGGCGTACGCCGTGCGGGGCGAAGCGCGGCCTCGGCGGCTGCCCGCTCCAGGACGTCACTCAGGAGCAACGGCTTTGTCGGTGGCATGGCGGTCGGCCTCGTATTCCTGCTTGTTTCGCCGTTGCAGAGTTATGTGCAGGAGGCAGGTTCCCCCCTCGTCCATACCAGCGCGCAGGTGTCGTGGGACCCGGACATGGACGGCGCGACCTGGGTCTTCCACAGAAAACTGAAGCCGGATCAGGTGCGCAAGATCGAGTCTCTCGATTTTTTGGACGTTGACAGGGCGGATCACATGGCACGTTCCTATGGGGGTGTGCGCGTCAGCGAAAGTGGCTTTTCTTTGCGTATCCGACTGGTGCTGCGTGGGGCCAGGGGAGAGCCGACGCTGATCGAGGGCATGAAGGCGGAGAACCTCGAGTGCGTTCCTGCTCCGACCGGCGGGATCGTGAAGCATGGTCTGGAGGGTGGAGGAGAGATCCCATCGCTTGCTGTCGATCTGGATCACGGACACCACGACGCGAAGGCTCTCCTCAAGGACGGCTCCCTCGACGACAGACCCTATTTCTCGCAGAACTTCTACGAGCTGGGCAAAGGAGAATCAGTCGTGTATGAAGTGCGGGCCCTGACTCGACGCCAGTGTCGATGGAGGCTTGCCGTCCAGGTGAGATCGGGAGACGCGACGGGAACCGTCCGCGTGGATGACGCCGGTGCGCCCTTCCTGGCCAGCAGCATTGCCTCTGATCGCAGTGGACAGAATCTTGGTCCCTACCGGACCTGCCTCATGTCCGACAACGACACCGGATACATCAGCGAAGGGATCGGCTGTCGTCGATGACGGGGCGCGGCGCCGCGTCTGCGGATGTTCGTCCGCGAGGGCCACCCCACCCCCGCTCGGGGCGGCGTTCGCCGAGTACGGCCGCATCGACAAGGCCATGCACCTGCTCGCCCTCGTCGACCCGGTCGACACCAGCAGGCCGTGAGGCCCGAGCTGTTGACAGGCGCGAGGCTGAGATCCTCCGCCCGTGAAGGAGCAGAATTACCGGGGGAGTGGAGCACGGCAGGCGGAGGATCACTGGTGTCGGAGTACCAGCACTATCAGTTCATGGCGGACAAGCCGTTGACCGACGGGCAGCTCGCTCACGTCCGGGCGTTGTCGACGCGTGCCGACCTCACGCGGCACAGCTTCGTGAACACCTATCAGTGGGGCGACTTCAAAGGTGACCCGCAGAAACTCGTGGAAGACTGCTACGACGCCCATCTGTACTTCGCCAACTGGGGTACCCGTCAAGTCATCCTGCGTTGGCCCGCCACCGTCCTGCCCCTGGCTGTCGCCAGAACGTACTGCGCCGGCGGCTCAGCGACCAGCCGGCAGAGCGGACCGCACGTCCTGATCACCCTCACTTCCGACCCCGAGAACTGTGTCGAGGACTTCGAGGACCTCTTCGGCCTCGACCACGAATACGACGAAGACAGAAGTCAGGAATGGCTGCCCTCCATCACCCGCGCCCGCGAACAGGTTGCCGAAGGCGACCTGTGCCTGCTCTACCTCGCCTGGCTCCTGGGCCTGAGCAACGACGAACTCGATGACGGCGAACACGAGCCCCCGGTACCACCGGGGTTGGCTCAACTGCCCGAACCCTTGTCCGACCTGGCCACGTTCCTGCGCATCGATGAAGACCTCGTCGAAGCCGCAGCCAGGAACTCCCCACCCCCCGCACCACGTCCCTCTCTCGGCGCCTCCCGGGACTGGGCTGCCGTCCTTGCCCCGAAGGAGAAGGACAGGGTCCTGGCCGGACTGCTCCACGACGAAGGCGACCAGGCTCTGTCCGTACTGCGACGACACTTTCTGCATGATCAGACGGCTCTCGCTTCCTCTCCGCCAGTTCGTACGGTGGCCGCGATCCGCGAAGAGAGCCGCGCCCGGGCGGAAACCCGTATGGAGCATGAGCAACGCCGCAAGTCCCTTCAGGAAGAGAAGGAAGCCGAAGCCGGGAAGCGCGCAGAACGTGAGGCGCAGCACGCCCGGGACCAGCGTGTGGCTGAACTGCAGCACGATCCCGAAGCCGCATGGGCCCGCGTCGCGGAACTCCTTTCCATCCGAGGCACCCGCCACTACCCCGAAGTCGTCCGGCTCCTGGGGGACCTGGCTGCGCTGGCCGAACGAGACGGCGCCGTGCGCGCTTTCGCTCAGAGCTACGACCAGTTCGTTGTCGCCCACCGGACGAAGAAGGCATTGATTCGAAAGCTCAAGGCCGAAGGGCCGGTCACGGCTACCCTGAGCAAACTCGCCTCCGACTGAGCTCTCCCGCACCGGTCGACGACACGGACACCGCCACGAGGCGGGAGCTGTGACTCCGGATGAATCCGGCGTGAGGTTCGCCGTGCGCGCACAACAGGAAGATCACCCCGGCGGAAAGCAGTGTTCCTGGTGGGCGGCCTGGTGGTCATCGTCCGCATCAACTCCCGGTGGTCCAGCAGGTGCGACTCGTCGATCACGACCGCGGTGCGTCCGCGTTCGTCGACCTCCGCGGCCAGGGCCGGACGCCTGAACTGACGGGCATTCACCTCGCGCGGTTCCTACTGGATCCGTGCGAGGTACCGGTGAAGGCCACGGATTGCCTGGCGGGTCGGCTGGAGATCGCCGACGCCAGAGCATCACCTGTTGGAACTGGAGCTGGCGGCTGCCGCCGAAGTCCGGCAGACGGCGGCGCAGCCGCTGACTGGGGAACGGCTCACTGGATCAGCTCGATGTGCGGATGGTCCGGGGATACCGGGCAGACGTGCAGCTGCAGATCGTAGCCTCGGGCGAGGTCGAGCATGGTCGGGTTGTGCGGTTCGGGATGGGTGGTGGATGACAGAGAGCGGGCTCGGTCCTCGTCGGGAATCCAGTCGGGATAGTTGGAGTTCCATTCGCCCGAGGCGATGGTCAGCAGCGGATCCATCTCGGTGCCGCATGAGGGGCAGAGCCGGGGTAGGGGATCGGTGAGGCCCCAACGGGTCCATCCACCGACCTTCCAGCCGGGAGCGACGGACATCCTGCCCGTGTAGAGCTCGTTGTAGAAATCCTTCGAGCAGGGCGTGTCAGAGCTGTCCAGCGGGTACGGCGTGTTGTCAAAGCTGTCCAGAGCAACGCCGGCCGTCTGCCACCTGCGCCAGTCTTCCAGCTGCCGCTGGAGCTCCTTGCCCAGTTCCATGATGTTGGGGTATTCGGTGATCTGCTCCGGCGCGAGCAGGCACGGCTCCGGCAGGTAGCCGGGGAACTGGATCGCGGGCGGCTCGGGGGGTGTGTCGAGGATGTCGGTGACTGTGGCGGCGGACCGCCAGAACAGCGCGGTCTCGGGCTGCGCGGGGTGGTCGAAGGGGCACCACAGCACTTGGAGCAGATCTGCCTCGGCCTGCTTGGGCGGGCGCAGCAAGGGGACGTCGCGTACGTACAACTGGGCCACGGGCAGCATGGCGATCGGGCCCTCGGGCCACGGGCGGCCGGCCTTGATCCGCTCCTCGATCGCCAGCTCCTCGGGCGTGTGCCGGGTCCCCGGGGGATCGCCGCCCGGCCGGTTCGCCACCGCTGTCCGGAGGCGTCGCCGCTGCCGCACGTCCTCGGGCGAGAGGATCTCGTTCCACCCGTCCCACCCGTGCGGTCCCTCGCAGTGCGGCCACGGCTCGTCGGCGGGCCACAGCAGCGGCCCGCCGACGGAGCTGTCGTACGGTGTGGGCGACCCGGGGCGGGGATGCAGCCGGGTCGCCGTGCGTGCCAGCGGGGCCAGTTGCGGGGCGACCGCAGTGACGTCGACCAGCCGCGGCGGGGTGGTACGGATACGGAGTGCGGCGGCAATGCTCATTGCCCGCTCGGCGCACACCGACCGGATCTCGTCCAGCAGCTTGGGGTAGTGCTCGCCGTACGTGTTCAGCGCATGCCACATCGCGTCCAGTGCTGCTATGAGCGGGGCGGGTTTGGCGGCGGCGAGCACGGCGGGAAGAGCGAAGTGCGGCTGTGAGATCCGTCCCGGGATGCGCGGCGTAACGGCAAGGGGCACCACGACGACCTTGCGCCCTGTGTCCGCGAACGGCGGCGGGACGTACGGCGGCCACTCCGGAGGTATCGCTTCGAGCACCGTCCTGTCCGGTACACGAGGGTCGGAGCGCAGGGCCTCCCGCATCCGGGCCGGGTCGTCGAACGGCGGCGGCAGAGGGCGTCCCTCTGCCGACTCCGAGAGCGCCTGGGCGACCCACGGCACATCGGTCAGGCCCGCAGCCTCGCAGGCCCGCCGCGCGGCCAGCAATGCCACTGCACGCTGGACCTCGGGACCCACGACATCGAGGGCGTGCACCAGGTCGCTGTCGAAGCGGAGCAGACCGAGGACGTTGCTCTCGCGGGCACCGCGCAGCCTCTCGCTCGGCAGCCGCCCGCCCCACTCCCACTCCTCGTGGTGCAGGCGGCGCCCCTCGGCGGCTTGTTCGGCCCGCTCCTCGGCCGCCCGTTGGAACACCTGGCGAGTCAGGCGTTCGGCCTCGGTGAGCTGCTCGGGCGTACGCGCCGTCGCGCGCGCGTAGCCGTGCAGCTGCCCGGCCATCCGCGAGGTGTGGCGGATCACCTCGTCCGGGCGGGGTGGGGCGGGCCAGAACTGCAGGAGGTAGCTGTCCGCCCGGGACTCCCCAGCCACTCTGGTGGAGAGTTCCCGTCCCTCGTCCATCCCCCGGGCGCAGTACCGGACCCGGTAGTCGGTTCGGGCGAGACCCAGGTCCCACGCGGCCTCGCCGTCCCCCTGCACCAAACTTGTGCGTTCCGACTCGGGGCGGAAGGACACCTCCATCACGTCATCCCAGACCGGGTCCAGCACAGGGGCCGCGTCGTGGACTTCCACGACAAAGCCGACGTCGCCCGCGTACAGCCCGGTGGACAGGACGATCACACCTGGGACCGCAGCCCCGCACAACCCCCCGATCTGGTACGCGAGCGCCTTGGCGAGGTCAGGTCTGGCACAGTCCGGATTGCTCTCGACGTAGATCTGACGATCGTGAACTCGCACCTCGCCTGCGACCGGCCTACGCACAGCACTCCCCTCGCCGAGGACGACCTCAAAGCCCCTGTCGGGCAGGCCGTCACGTGCCCCGCATCATGCCGCAGGCCACTGACAACACGGCCGACGACGCCGCGAGGCCGATGATGACATCGATGATGCGGCCACTGACGCAAGAGGGTGTCGGTCATGATGTGCCGTTTGCGGCCCGGCACCTTCTTGCCACCGTCGTATCCGCGTGAGGCTGCCGACACCGTCGCGGCGGCCCGCACCGACTGCGCGTCGATGCCCCGCCGTGGGCCCTGCCCTCGACGGGATGGCTGCTTTCTTCACACCGAACTTGACTGCCGCCGGGGGTCCGCGGGTTACGCCCCGTCGGCGCTCGCCTCCCTAGGCCTGCGCGCGTGCGGTGAACCTGCCGTCGGGACGCTTGTGCAGACGGCCGCGGTCGGCGAGCTTGGTCATCTTCGCCCGCAGCGGCTCCAGTTTGCCGCGCACCGAGGCATCCAGTCCCATCCGCTCGCCGACCGCCCTGACTTGCACCGGGCCGTCGGCCTCCCGCACGATGGCCAGGATCTTGCGGTAGTCGCCGGGCAGCGCCTTAATCGGCCGCGTCGCTGCGGTGCGGGATGAGCAGGACTGCTCGCCCGGCCACTCGCACCTCGCTCGGCGAGTTCTCGACGCTCCCCGCTCCGCAGACGACCGCCGCAGGCACACGTCGACCGGACCGGCGTCAGTGAGTGCCACCGGCCCCGCCGCGAGCGCGGGTCGGGCACCGAGCCGAACCAGAGGCTCAGGTGAGCGATCTGGTCGGGGTCCGTAATGATCACCAAGCCCGTGCCCGCACCGCTACCTGCCCCTCACGCCCAAGACCCGTACAACCAGGGAACTTGAAGCCGCCTGGTTTCAGCCTGCGAACGTTTGTGCCGCGATTTTTGCGAGAGGTATTGACGCTGATCACCGGAACCCTATTATCCAGTTGCTCGACACTTCGACCCGCGTTCGCTATGTCGAACACTCCAGGGCCGCACCTCACCGCCTCCGGACAGCCCCTGACGGGCCAAACCGGAGTCGCTTGCTCAAGGATGACGAGGTCCTTATGCACAGACGTATTTTCAGCCGCAGACGTCCGCCTGCGGTGCTCGCCGCCGTGGTTGCGGCCCTGGCCGCGTTGGTGGCGCTGCTCGTCGCCGGCCCGGCTCAGGCGGCCATCACCAGCGACGTGCGCGGTGTTGATTCCGGCAAGTGTCTCGATGTGTCGGGCCTCAGCCAGGCCGACGGCGCGAACGTGCAGATCTGGGACTGCCACGGTGGGATCAACCAGCAGTGGACGTTGACGGACAGCGCCCAGCTGACCGTATACGGCAACAAGTGCCTGGATGTCCGGGGCGGCGGTACCACGAACGGGACCCCGGTGCAGATCTGGTCGTGCAACGGCAGTGACAACCAGCAGTGGCGGGTCAGCGCCGACGGCACGATCGTCGGCGTGCGGTCCGGGCTGTGCCTGGAGGTCGCGGGCTGGGGTAAGACCAACGGCACGGCGGTGCAGATCTGGTCGTGCCACGGCGGCACCAACCAGAAGTGGACCGGCCTTGCCGGGGCGAGCAACTCGTGTGCTCTTCCGTCGACGTACCGCTGGACATCGACCGGCCCGTTGGCGCAGCCGAAGGCGGGGTGGTCCGCACTGAAGGACTTCACCAGTGTCGTCCACAACGGCAAGCACGTCGTCTATGCCACGTCGCACAACAACCTCGCCGGTAACGACGGTCGCTGGGGATTGGCGACCTTCAGCCCCTTCACGAACTGGTCCGACATGGCCACCGCCACCCAGACCACGATCCCCTTCGACGGCATCGCGCCGACGCTGTTCTACTTCGCCCCGAAGAACCTCTGGGTGCTCGCCTACAACGGGGGTTGGCCCTACAGCTTCTCCTACCGCACCTCGGCCGACCCCACCAACCCCAACGGCTGGGGCCCGCAGCAGGACCTCTTCACGACCACCCTCCCGGACGTTGTCGATCCCGACGGCACGACCCGGAAGAGGGGCCCCCTCGACGTGACCCTCATCGGCGACGACACGAACATGTACATGTTCTTCGCCGACGACGAGGGCGGCATCTACCGCGCCAGCATGCCCATCGGCAACTTCCCAGGCACCTTCGGTTCGTTCACGAAGATCATGAGCGAATCGTCGCTCGACCTGTTCGAGGCGCCGGAGGTCTACAAGGTCCAGGGCCAGAACCAGTACCTCATGATGGTCGAGGCCCAGAATTACACGGGGTACGGTCGCTACTTCCGCGCGTTCACGGCCACCAGCCTCAACGGCGCCTGGATACCGTCACCGCAGGCCAACACCGTGACCAGCCCCTTCGCCGGCAGTGCCAACAGCGGCGCGACCTGGACCAGGGACATCAGCCACGGCGATCTGGTTCGCACCAACCCCGATCAGACCAAGACCATCGACCCTTGCAATCTGCAGTTCCTCTACCAGGGGCGCGACCCCAGCACCGACGGCGGGGACTACGGCCTCCTGCCGTACCGGCCGGGAGTGCTGACACTGCAGCGCTAGCCGGTGGCGTGACACAGGTCCGGCTCCGGTCCTGACGTTCGCGGGCAACGACGTACGCCGAACAAGGTGAGCGTCACAGCGAGCGATCAGGAACGGTGGAGTTGGAGCGGCGGGCTCGGTGCAAGGCCGAGCCCGCCCGTGCATGTGGAGAACCCGGATGGTGGCGGCCTCGTCCTGGTCGACCACGAGACGCGGAACGTGTCAAGCCTGGTGAGTCGGTCGGTTTCAGGGTTTGTCGAGTGAGCCGGGGTCGCCGGCGTCCGAGGTGATCACTGGGTGGCGGCATGGTCGTCCGGCTGGTTGATCCATACGTTGGTGGGGATGACCGGCGGAGCGGCGACGCTCACGGACCTCGTCGTGCTCGCGCAGGATGCGGTACATGGTGGACACGCCGGCCACGCACACGCCTTGGTCGAGCAGCTGGTGGTATACCGATGCCGGGGCCGTGTCGGCGAAGTCGCCGGTGCTGAGCGGCGACTGCACGGTGGCCCGCTCTTGGGTCGACAGGGCGCGTGGCTGCGGTCGTGCGGCAGGCGCGGCTTGGCCTATGGCGGCGGGGACGACCCCCAATGTGACCGTACGAACTTCAACAGTCGCGCAAAGTGATCATGAAGCGGGAAGCGAACCCTGCGCGAGCTGCGACGTCGCTCCTCACGGGGAGGCGGAGAATCACTTCGTGAGGCAGCTTCAGGTGACGGGAGTCACAAACCCTAACCAAGGAGTCTCGGCCAAAACGGCTTGAAGCCGGCGCAGTTGAGTCCCGTCCGCTCACGTCCGCCGCAACTGAGGGTGCGGGAGTCGCTGGACATGCGGACCAGGGCGATGCGGTAGAGGGCGGCGTTGGCCGCCCGGTCGCCGCCGCGTGAGAGGCGGTGCCGGTTCGTTCTGCCGCTGGAGGCGGGGACCGGGGCGGCTCCGCGGAGGGCGGCGAAGGAAGCCTCGGTCCGCATGCGTTCGGGATTGCCGCCGGCGGTGACCAGCAGTTGGGCCGCGGTGTCGGGGCCGACTCCGTAGACGGCCCGCAGGCCGGGGTTGTGGGCGGTGACCTCGCTGTCCAGGGCCCGGGTCAGGGCTTCGTGCTCGGTGGTCAGCTCTCTGACACGACGGGCGAGGCTTTTGAGCGCGGTGTGGACCGCGTCCCCGCCCGGCCGCAGCGGGGCCAGGACGTCGGTGCGCTCTGTTCCCTTCAGCCGGCCGTACTTGGCGCGGATGACCTCGGGCGCGCTGATGAGGATGTGCCCGATCTGGTTCAGCGCGGCGGTGCGGGCCTTGACGGCGGAGCGGGCGGCGTTGCGCAGGACACGTATCCCGGCGACGGTGTCGTCCTTGGGCGCGCCGGAGGCCCGTCCGGACAGGGCCGCCCGGGCGGCGGCGTAGGCGTCGATGGGGTCGGACTTGCCGATGCGGCGCCTCTCGGCCCGGTCGGGCCGGTTGACCTCCACCACGTGAAGGCCCGCCGCGCGGGCGGCCCGGGTGAAGCCCGCCCCGTAGGAGGCGGTGCCTTCCACGCCGATCACGATTACGTGGCCGTGCGCGGTCAGGAAGGCCAGCGCCGCGGCATACCCCGCGGCGGTGGTGGCCCCGTTCCTCGAGTTGCCGCTGTTCTTCCCGGTCGTGTCATGCCGGTCATAGTCGAGATGATCTGTCATCTCGCCCTCGAGAGCGGACTCCAACAGCCGTTTCGTCAACTGCCCTGGAGCAGACCACCCTCACCGGTCAACTGCAGATCCTCGGCCTGAGCACGGGCCACGAGCTCGTCCAGGAACCGGTCATCCACAACTGTCGACGTGGCCCCCGCCCCGGACGGCTTGGCTATGTTCTCGCTGGTCACAGGTGCACTCTTCCATGATCGAAGTTACACCGTTTTTCCTACAGTCCAGCGAAAGGGGCCCGCGAGAAGGGCCTCCGGCTCGTGAGCCGAACGACGATGCCATCGGGCGGTCCCGCAGGGGACTGACGACGTGTCCCAGGGCATTCCCGATACTGCCTTTTCCGCAGGTCAGCGTGGGTGGGATCGATCTGCCGTCGGGGATGCGGGGGCTGCTGTTGTGGGGGACCGCAGGCGTCCTCGAAGCTCTGGGTGTCGCACCGGCCGAGGCGCAAGCAGTGGCACGGCGACGACATCCACCCCGCACCCTCGCACCGGCACTTGTGTGTCCGGGCACCGGAGGTGCGGAGTTCGGCAACCGGGATCGGGGTCGGGATCGGGCGCGGGACGAGGTGGTGAACGGCGGCAGATGTCTTCGGGGTGAAAGCCGGAGCCTGCCGCGAGCCATCACACACGGATCAGAGAAAGAAGACGCTCATGAACAGGAAGTCCCCCGCACGCCGTCGTCGTCCGAGCAGCCTCCGCGTGGCTGCTGCCGGCCTCGTGCTGGCCGTCGGGCTCGGCGTGTCGGCGCAGGGATCGGCGCAGGCGTCTGTCCATACCGTCGCGAAGGTGCCCGCCGCCGCCTCGAAGTCGGCCATGGCCGTGAAGCCGGCCGCCGCGGCACCGAAGTCGGTCACCGGTACGACCGGACAGGTGGTGACCCGGGTCGCCGACTTCTATGGCGCGTACATCGACGCGAAGGGCGACTACGAGAACCCGGACGCCGCGCTGGCCAAGGCGCTCCGCACGCACTACCTGACGCCCGACTTCGCCAAGCGGCTGGTGGCCTGGGAGGAGAAGAACGGGGTGGACGGCGTTCTGCGTGCCCAGAACGTTCCCACGCGGTGGACGGTGAAGGACAACGGCACCTTCGGGCACTCACACGAGGTCACCGTCACGCTGACCTTCGGCAGTGGGAGGAACACGCAAGAGACCAAGCTCTTCGTACTGGTGGAGCGGTACAACCACATCAGCGACATCGCGACCCAGAGCGCCCACTGACGGCGGAGCCCGCCCTGCCCTGCCCAGCCGGACGGGGCACCCGCCCCGTCCGGCTGGGCAGCGGCCAAGGCCAGCGCGCGGCGGCCATGAACGCGACCGTCGGCGTCTGCGTATCGGACGTCGTCGACCATCGGCGGCCGGCGCGACGACTGCCGTCCTTCGGGCAACAAGGAACCATCCCATGCCCACCTGACGTGCAGTGATATCAGGGCCTGGGATGCGGAATCGCGGGCGGACGACAGGGGAACGATGTCGGTTAGGGACGATGCCGAGGAGTTCGCGGCGTTGCTGCGTCAGCTCAAAGACGGCACTGGCCGGAGTTACGGCTCCCTCGCCCGCCAGCTGAACATGAACGCCTCCACACTGCACCGGTACTGCATGGGAGAGGGCGTTCCTCAGGACTTCGCACCCGTCGAGCGGCTCGCGACCTTCTGCGGGACGACGCCTCAGGAGCGGCTCGAACTGCACCGACTGTGGCTGTCGGCGGTGGCGGCCCGGCAGCGGGTGCGTACGGCCGACTCACCGGAGGCAGCAATTCCGTCACCCGCACCGGACAGGGAAACGGACGCCGACGGGGATGGGGACGGGGGCGGCGGCAGGGAGCGAGACAGGTACGGCGACCGTGAGGGCTCCGCACACCGCCGTCGACGGGTCCTCGCGTCCACCACCACCGTCTGCGCGCTGCTCGTCATCAGCGTCGCGGGTCTGTCCGCCCTCTCGGACGGGAACTCCTCCAGGACGGAGACGTCGTCCCGCTCCATGAGCCCCGGGGGGAGCGCCGGGCCAACCGCCACAGGCGCACCCGGCCGTTCGGCGCAACCGTCCGCCACGCAACCGTCGGCCACCGAGCCCGCCGCCGACCCGCCCCTCACCTGGAGCGTCGATGCCCTGGTTTGGGACAAGGGCTGCGACCACGACTACGTCCTCGACAAGCCGTCCGCGCAGGTGCCTCCGCCGCCGTTCCCGCAGGACACCGAGATGTGGGCGACGACGCAAGGCGCGGTGCAGGGGCGACAGACGAAGGTGCAGATCTCGGTGCAGGGACGGTCGTCCACGGCCGTGGTCCTGAAGGCGATCCACGTCCGGGTCGTCAGCCTCGGCACTCCCGCCGTCGGGAACGCCTACTCCATGGGCCAGGGCTGCGGCAGCGATCTCACTCCCCGTCACTTCACCGTGAACCTCGACGAGGACCGCCCCCTGGCCCAGCCAAAGGACGGCGCGAACAGTGCCGACGGCGGGCACACCATCCCGGCCGTACGCTTCCCGTACCGTGTCTCCGCCGAGGACCCGGAGGTGCTGGAGGTCCACGCGACGACACAGGCCTACAACGCCCGCTGGTACCTTGAACTCGACTGGTCCTCCCAGGGCCGCACCGGCACGATCCGCATCGACGACGACGGCCGCCCGTTCCACACCACCAGCATCAAGGGCATGCCGCACTACTGGTACGGCAGGAACGACGCGGGGGAGCGAGCCTGGGTCCCGCTGGACAGCTACTGACCTTTAGGGTTGCCGTCGGGTGGTGACGTTGGGTGATTCCTGGGGTATGCCGGTGTTATGCGGTACGCGGATGGTGGGGACCTGACTGCTGAGCGGCGGGCCGCGCGTGAAGGGATCCGGCTGGAGGCCGGGCGGAGGTTCGCACGAGGTGACAGGAATTCGGTCATCGCCAGGGACCACGCCGCCGGGTACGGGCGGATCGTCAACATGTCCTCCGACGCCCTGTTCGGCGACACCGGACTCAGCGCGTCCGCAGTGGGTAAAGGCGCCGTGCCTGGACTGACCACCTCCTCGACAGCGGAAGGCGCCGCGTACGGCATCAAGGCCAACGCGATCGTGCCCATCGCGGCAACCCGCACGTCCCTGGAGGCGGCCGGGACGACAACGGGCGACCGCGCTGCTCAACGCGCCTCCTGCACCGGCGAACTCCTCCACGCGGCCAGCCGCCGCACCGCCCGGATCTTCCTGGGGACCACCGAGGGCGTGGTATGGACGGAAGCCCTCACACCGGAGATGATCCGGGACGGCTTCCCGCGGATCCGGATCCCGACATCGGAGCGTTGCGCACACCGGGGAGCGTCAGCGAGTCTATGGACTTCTCCCGCAACCCGGTTGGGCGCTGGGGCCGCCGGGCCGTCGGCCCTCGACCTTACGACCCCAGCCGCCAGCGCATGACGTGCGCACACCCGCGCCGCGCCGCCCTCTACGGCTCCAGGAGGACCCGTGCCACAGGACATGGACTTCGACCTCCCCGCCGCCACGGAAATCAGCCCGGACCTCGAAGGCGCCCGGCGGCACAACTCGCACTGGATACGCCGCACTGGTCTAGCCGGTGACGACCGGTCTCTGGCCTGGTACGCCTCCTGGGACATGCCGCGCTTGGCCGCGCTCGGCTTCCCGGCCGCCCGGGGCTCGGCCCTGAACCTGTTGACGGACGCGATGGGGTTCTTCTTCGTCTTCGACGACCAGTTCGATGGTCCCCTCGGCCGGGACCCCGCCGAGACCGCCCGCGTCTGCCAAGCCCTGATCGACATTGCGCACGGCGCCCCGCCGCCGCCCGGAGCGGACCCCTGCACAACGGCATTCGCCGACATCCGGGCCCGCAGCACCGACGGTGCCCACCCGGCCTGGACCACCCGTACCGCACACGAATGGGAGTACTACTTCGCCGCGCATGCCCACGAAGCGCGGGGACGTCTCCGCGGCACCCCGGCGGACCTCGACGCCTACTTACAGGTCAGGCGCGGCATAGCCGCCACCGACCTGCCCCTCTCACTCGGGGAACGCGCGGCCGGCCTCACCCTCCCCGCGTCCGCCTTCCACAGTCCCGAGCTGCGCATCATGCGCCGGGCCGCCATCGACGTCACCCTGATCTGCAACGACGTGTACTCCTTGGAGAAGGAGGAGGCCCGCGGCGACATGGACAACCTCGTCCTCGTCCTCGAACGGGCCCGGCACCTCACCCGCGGCGAAGCCCTCATCGCGGCCCGGAACGAGGTGGACCGGCGCGTTGTGCGCTTCCAGGACCTGGCCGGACAGGTGCCCGCCGTCTGCGCGCAGCTCGCCCTCTCCGAGCGGGAGCGGGCCGACGTCGCCAGCTACGTGCGGGGCATGACCGCGTGGATGAGCGGATACCACGCCTGGCAGACCGGGACCCAGCGCTACCGGAACGCCCCTCGGATCGTGCCGCCCTCGAGCCCGGGCCACCTTGGCGAGGTTTTGCGCACCGGCGTCCGCCAGCCACCGAGTTGAGTACGGCGCGGAAGCGGGACCGGGCCCTTGACGTGCGGAGCGCGATCTAGGCGCTGCGCGGCCAGGGCCGAGCACTGGCGATTGAGCCCTGGGGTCCGGGCGTCCTGTGCTCCTCATGGTGTTCACTCGTAGACCGAGATGGCCTGTGCCAGGCACGGCCTTGCAACGCGCTACGGCAGTGCCAGCAGCGAAGGGCACGGCATGATGAGCCGACCTTGCACGCCATGTGTACGCATTCCATACGGCATTTGTGCGCTGCATGTACGCTCCATGAGGTATATGGTGTTGCTCAGGAGGTGTTGTATGTCGGAGTTGTTCGACGCGGTCGACGCGCTGGTGGCGTCCCGGTCTGTGCTGCCGCTGCCGGCGGAGCGTAAGCGGCTGCGGGCCGCGCACGGTCTGACGATCGATGAAGTGGCCACCGCGCTGAGGGTGCGCCGGGCCACGGTGTCGGGCTGGGAGGCGGGTAAGACCGAGCCGCGGCCGCCGGAGCGCGACGCGTACGCCCGACTGCTGGACAAGCTTGCGGAGCTCTACCCCACCACCCCCGCCGCCCCTGAGAAGGACACGGCGGTGCCCGAGGGTTCCGCCGGCGAGCCCGCCCCCGCTCCGGAAGTCCGGGCCGGAGCGCCGGTCGCCGAGGCCGCGGTCGTGACGGCGACGGAGAACACCCAGACCGGGAACACCCAGACCCCTGCCTCTGCGCCTGCTCCCGTCGCCCCAGCTCCGGCCGCTGCGTCACGTCCGGCGGGCACCGCCAGGCCGTCGTCGACGTCGCGCCGCCCTGTCGCGAGCGAGGCGGCCCCCGCCGGAAGCCCGGTGGGTGGCACGGATCCGCGGTTCGAGAACGGTCCTCTGGCGGTCGTCGACGTCGACACCGACGGGCAGGTCCTTGCGTACTGCACGGGCGGTCTGGTCCTGGACGTGCCCGCCAAGTCCCTGTCGGCTCTGGTGGAGTGGACGCTGCGTGAGGCGAAGCTCGGGGCGCCGAGGCTGTCGGGTCCGGGCAAGGACGCCGATCCGCTGATCGTCCTCACCGCATCTGCGCTGAAGCGTTACGGCCTGCCCGCGACCCTCACCGATGAGGAGCGCCATGCCGGGCGGCTCCCCGAAGACCACAAGGTCATCAAGCAGCTGGTGCGCACCGACTGGAAGCTGACCAAGCGGGGCTTGGGGCCGTGGGCGAGGATCTACCGCCCCGCGACCGGTTCGGACCGCCAGTGCGTGCAGCTGTGCATCCCCTCATGGAACGCGCTCGATCCCCGCAGCTGGGGACACGCCGGACAGCTCCCGCCGGCGGACCTTGCCCGGGTGCTGGGTGTGTACGCGTCGCGGGTGATGACCCCGCGCGGCTCGACCGCGGTGACCGGCCTGGAGCTGATGACCGCGCTGCACCCGCCGACCCGCGCCTCCGAGCCCGACGCCGACGGCCAGCGGCACTCCGAGCACAACCCCGGCAGCCTGGGTAAGGACCCGGTGAACTGCGCGCCGTGCGAGGCCCCCGACGGTCACCCGCTCCTCAAGGATCTGCCGCGCTTCCACGTCCGCGGCCCCGCGGAGAAGCTGTTCGAGGAGGCGTACGACTGGGCGCGGCCGATGACCGATGACGAGTGCACCCTGCGGCATCTGGTCGGCATCGACGTGAACATGGCCTTCGCCGCCGGCGCCAACGGTCTCGTCCTCGGTCTCGGTGGCCCGACGCATGTGAAGGCGCCGGGGTTCGATGCGAAGCTGCCGGGCTCGTGGCTGGTCGACCTCTCCCACGTCGACCTGTCGAGAGTGAAGATCGGCAAGGACAAGTGGGCGGACCTGGACGCCAGTTTGCTGCCCTCCCCGTTCACGCCGTCGGGCGAGCGGCCTCAGGGTCCGGCCTGGTATGCGACGCCGACCGTCGCCTATGCCCAAGAGCTCGGCTACGACATCACTCCCATCGAGGCGTGGGTCCGCTACGACAACGGCCGCTACCTGGACGGCTGGTACAACCGCCTCCGTGACGCCTTCCTGACCACGATGGCCGACCTCGGCGTGCACGCAGACCTGTCGCCGGCCGACTTCCTCGCCGCGATGGACGACTACAAGAGCCGTGACCCGGAGCTGGCGATCGTCGTCTCGGCGGCCAAGGCGACGGTCAAGGGCGGCCTGGGCAAGCTGCGCGAGCGCCCGCGGGGCGAGGGCTGGCGGCCTGGCGAGCCGTGGCGGGCGCTGTCCCGCCCAACGTGGCGGCCCGACATCCGGGCGGCGGTCATCTCCCGCACCAGGGTCAACCTGCACCGCAAGATCGTCAAGCACGCGGCGTTCACCGGCCAGTACCCGGTCGCGGTCCTCTCCGACTGCGTCGTCTACGCCGCCAACGGCGAGAGCCCCCTGGACTTCCTGCCCTACAAGGACGGCAAGCCGCTGCCGGGCGGCTTCAAGCTCGGCATCAACCCGGGCCTGGTCAAGCACGAGGGCACCCAGTCCGTCCTGTGGGGCGAAGAGGTCCGCGAGCGGTTCGACGCCCCCGAACTCAACCTCGCCCGCTACATCAAGGACGGGCAGGTCACGGACAAGGACAGCGGGGAGTAGCAGGCGATGAGCATGTTCGCAGAAGGCCTGGACGCCGCGGTGCAGAAGGCGTTCACCCGCCCGATCCCGAAGTCAGCCGGCGCCCAGATGCGGTACCTGGTCAAACAGTACAAAGGCACCAAAGTCGTCGCCCAGATGCTGCGGATCTCCCAGCGCACCGTCGAGCGGTACGTCAAGGACCAGATCAAAAAGCCCCGCCCGGACCTCGCCGCGCGCCTGGAACGCGAGGTGAAGGCCCGCTGGCAGCCGCAGATCCGGGCCAGGGCCAAGGAGCGGGCGGCGACCACCGGCGGCATCGTCATCGACACCCGCGCCCGCCTCGGCTACACCGCGCCGATCGGATCGACCGACCAGGACCGCATCCGCCACCTCACCGTCGCCCTGCCCCCGCAGCACGCCGCCCGCCTCCTCGACGCCCAGGACCAAGGCGCCACCGAACAACGCCTGCAGGGGCTGGCCGCTGAGGCACTCAAGGAGGTGTACTTCCAGGACGGCGGCCGCCGCGCCGGCCAGCTGGAAGAGGTCCGCTTCACCGACATCGAGCACCTCGAGTTCGACCTGTAGCGGCCATGCGCCGTCGGCCTGAGGGGCCGAGTGCTGAGCCGAAGCACGATAGCTGTCACCAAGGCAGGCTGTGGTCACCAGGACTTCCGGGCAGGGCACGCAGCGCCAGAACATGTGGTCTGTGACGTTCCGTAACAGTGGACCGGTCGGTAGAGCTGGTGCGCCTCCCATACCGTCACCATTTCTCGCTTCCGCAACCCAAGTCGATGCCTCGGCGTCCAACTCCACGACGGACGGCAAGCCGATCACCCGGGAGAGCACGTGGCGAAGAAGGACCAGACGACGCACGCGGCAAGGGAGAAGGACCGCGAGAAGTGGATGGCGCGTTTCCAAGTACGGCTGGCCATGCAGCCCGGCGTGGACCGGGCAGTCGTGCTCCGGGCGGTCAAGGATGTCACGGTGCATTGCGCGGATACGGGAGAGCACCCGCAGACCGCCTTCGGTGATCCGGACGCCTACGCCGTGCACGCGGCCGCGCGGCTGGTGTCGGCGGACCGGGCGGCACACGCGAGGCGGCGCAACGCCATGGTGGACGCGTTCAGCTCGGTGCTCAAGAGAGCCAGGGATGTCCCCGGTCTGTGACCGGTTGAAGCGGCTTCTGTCATGGCCGGGCGCACGGCTTCTGACACAGCCACAGCTTCCATCCGTCAGGGCTGCTGGGCAGCTCAGACGACTGGCGGAGAGCCGGAGCGGGTGACACCGATCCTCCTTTACGCGCCGCTGGTGCCAGATGGCGCGCCGCCCTGGTGACAATCATCGTGCTTCGCCCAGTCGAAGTCGCAGGTCAGCGGAGACCGATGGTGACAACTATCGTGCTACGGCTCAAGTGCACGGAGTAGGTGTTGTCCAACTTCCGTGTCCCGTCTCAGGCGATCTGGTCCCGGTCTCAAATGATCTGGTTCCATTCTCTCGGCGTCTCAGATGATCTGGTCCGCCGGGACTGTCAGCAGGTGTCGGATCCGGGCGGTTCCATGAGGTGCGCGTCGTGGGAGTCACCCCGCATGGCGCCATGTCGTCCGGGACCGCCAGCCTCGCGAGGATGAACAGATCGACGGCGTGGAAGCCCAGTGCGGGCCCGAGCCGTCGGAGGAGTTCCTCGCCGGGGCTCTCCCGCGAGCACTGCGCGGACCTCGTCTGCGTTCAGCCCGGCGCGGTCGGCCAGTTCCTGCGCGCCGAGCTCTCTGTGGTCCAGCAGCCACGCCAGCATCGTGCCGAATCCGGGGTGCTCCGTCATGCCCGCAGACTAGCTAGAAGCGCGAGTGGGACACAGCGGCGTCGACGAGAGTACGGGCCGCTGAGGGCTCACGGGTGGAGCTGTCACTGGTGACTGCGATGATCGCCTCGGCTGGCGTGAGCACGCTGGCATTGCGAATCTGGGGTGGCTTCAAATGGATAGGTGGCGGGAGCTTTCTGCGGTGGTGGAGGAGCGTCTGAAGGCGGTGTCGTCCGGCGAGCGTGGTGTGTTCGCCGCCGGTGTCGCGGAGCGCCTGATGTGTTGGCACGAGGCACTGCCCGAGGACGAGCAGGCGCCGTTCACCGTGAGCCTGCGACCTCTGCTGAATTCCGTATGGGAGGGCGTCCTCGGCGACTCGACGGCCTTCTCGGCCGTCAAGCGCGGTGTCGGCGAGTACATGCTCAGCGAGTACTGCCACAACGACGGCCAGGACGGGCCGGATGACGCGGACGAGTCGGCTGCAGCGGCGGCGTTGTATGCCGCACATGCCTACCTGTTCGGCTGCCAGGAATTCGCCGCTTGGACCAGCAGCCGGGCGGTTGAGGCGATCGACCAGCACCTTGAGTACCTGGCCGATCAGGAAGAAGACGAACTCCCCGTTGTCGACACGGACGAGGCACTCGCCTCCGAGCTCCAGCGGCAACTACGGGATCTGGACCTCATCGCACGCTACTCAAAGGATCTTCGCCACGCCGGCTTGGGACTGCCCATCGACACGTCCATCCGACTGCGCGTCGAACTACGCGCTCCTCTCTCCAGCCGGGCGTTGACTCCCCAGCGGCCACGGCCCGGCACGGAGTCGTCAAATCCCTGCTGGCCTGCGTCGACCAGATGGTTTGAGACGGGTCGTCACCTTTTCGAGTGACGGCAACCAACTCTCCGCCATGGGCCCCCACGGGGTGCATCACCCTCGCAGCGACGGGGAGATCGCGGCTGGGGGTGTCGATGGACGGATCGGCGTTGAGGGCCTCTGCCCCGGAGTACGCCTCAGGCATCGAGATCGGGTTTGTCGACGCCGACGGTGTCGAGCGTTCCGGGCCACTGGCACGCTGCTGGACCGAGGCGTTCGAGCCGGCCTCGCCGGTGAGGTCGTTCGCCTCGTTCGGGCAGAAGAACTTCACCGGTGAGTACTGGGCGGCGACCTCGCGGACCCAGGTGGGCTACGAGTCGTGAGTGGAGCGGGACGCGGCGATGGCGCTGGACTTCGATCCCGCTGTCGTCGCGCTGTCCTCGCAGCCCTTCCGGCTTACTTGGACGGACGGGAAGCGGGAGCGAGGGCATACCCCGGACTACTTTGTCCGGTTACGGGACGGCACCGGTGTCGTTGTCGACGTGCGACTGGAAGATCTGGTCGACGAGGACACCGCCGAGGTCTTCGCGTTCACCGCACGGGTCTGCGAGGAGGTGGGCTGGCAGTTTCGTCACGTTGGCGACCTGCGCCAGCCCTACCGGGTGAACCTGCGCTGGCTGTCCCGCTACCGCCACGGCCGCTGCTATCACGCGCCATCGGCTGACCGGCTACGGGAAGTCTTCGCCGAACCCCTGCCCCTGCTCGCCGGGGCCGAGCACGTCGGCGACCGGCTGGCCGTGCTGCCGGTGCTCTACCACCTGCTCTGGCAGCAGACTGCCCGGCCCGGTGGCCGCCCGCGCCCTGTGGTGGCAGCGGCACCTGGTCGAACTCCTCACCGGCCTGCCCCCCGACGCCCCGGCCGGGGCCCGGCTCAAGCCCGAGTACGACCCGGCCTGCCAATCGCTGGCGCAACGCGAGCGGGCGAAGGCGGATGAACTGGTCGCGCTGGGCGAGGAGGTCACGGCGCGGACGGTGAAACGCAAGCGCTAGCAGTACGAGGCCGGCGGGATCACGGCGGTGGTGGACCACCGGCTCGCCCCGCACGCCTCGCGGGTCGGCCGGGCCGACCCGCGGGTGGTGGCGGCGATCCGCCAGGCGATCGGCGAGAGCATCCCGGCTTCCACCCGCACGATCGAGCATGCGCGATGGCGAACCGAGCGGATCCTGGAGGCCGAGCATGGCCTGGCCGTGGTGGAGATGCCGTCGCGGGCCACGTTCCACCAGCTCTTTGACAAGCTGTCGCACGGGGTCCATGTCACCGGTTCGGCCCGCACCCGCCGCTCGTTGGCCGACCAGCCCGAGGGGCCGTTCCGCTACGAGTCGGTCGCCGCCCCGGGCGAGCTGATGCAGATCGACTCCACCCCGCTGGACGTGCTGGTGCGGCTGGACCACGGGGTCCCCGGGAGAGTCGAGCTCTGCGCGCTCATCGACCTAGCGACGCGGACCGTCGCCGCGGCGGTGGTGCGGCCGACCACCAAGTCGGTGGACGCCTCCCTTTTGCTGGCCCGCGCGCTGACCCCGGAGCCGATGCGGCCGGGCTGGGTCCAGGCCCTGGCGATGTCCCGTTCGGTGCTGCCGCACCGCCGGCTGCTAACCCTGGACGAGCGCTTGGAGCACGCCGCGGCCCGGCCTGTGATCATCCCTGAGACCATCGTCTGCGACCGGGGCAAGGCGTTCATCTCGGACAACTCCCGCTCCGCCTGCCGCACCCTGGAGATCACCTTCCAGCCCTGGCACCCACGTTCCCCGGCGGAGAATCCCCATATCGAACGCACACTTGAATCAGTGGCCACGCTGTTCTGCCAGTTCCTGCCCGGTTACCTCGGCGGCACCGCCGAGCACCGCGGCCGAGGCGTGGAGGACGAGCCGTTGTGGTCAATGCTGGAGATCCAGGAATTTCTCGACGAGTGGCTTGTCGCCAAGTGGCAATCCAGACCCCATGACGGGCTCCGCGACCCGGGCGTTCCCGGCCGCACCTTCACCCCGAACCAGAAGTACGCCGCCCTGGTCGAGAGCGCCGGCTACGTCCCCCTTGCTCTTGGCGGCGACGACTACGTCGAACTGCTGCCCGCCACCTGGCGGGCCGTCAACTCCTACGGGATCAAAATCAACAACCGGGTCTACGACTGCCCCGACCTGGCCCCGTTCCGGCGACAGCCCTCCGGTGTCACACGCAAGCGGGACCTGTGGGAAATCCACCGCGACCCCTACGACGCCGCCTGGATCTGGATGCGCCACCACTGGGAGACCGGCTGGATCCCGGTCCCCTGGAAGCACCTCGGCGGCGTCCCGCAGCCCTTCGGCGACCTGGCATGGGACCACGCGGCAGCCGACCTGCGGAGCAAGGGCAACCCGACACCGACCGAACAGGAGATCGCCCAGGCCGTCGCCAAGCTGCTGGTCAGAGCCAACCAGGGACCACCCGACCAGGACGACGAACCTGCCGCGCGGCCGTCCAAGCGCGACCGGCGCGTCGCCGCCAGGACCCGAGCCGCCGCCGAGAGCACGGGACCGCGTCCGCCCAGGCCAGAACCACCACCAGCCACCGAGAACGAGCTGTCTCTCCACGATGACGAGGCGGTGGACAGCACAGATGACGAGCCGAACGCGAAGGTCATCCCGCTCGGCATCTTCGACCCCTTCAAGGAGGCGGACAAGCGATGGTGACCGCGACCGGACCCACCCCCGGCCAGGACACGAACCCAGGTCGGCAGCACGGATGGCGACGCGCCCTGGACCGCGAAGACCTGCACCGCTACCTCACCACCCTGGAGGGCTGGCGGGAGTTCACCACCCAGGACCCGGCACCTGCTGACCTCCTGACCGAGAACCAACTCACCGACCTGGACGACGACGGACGGCTCGACTACGACGACGTCCGCCTCGACTACCACACCCGCCTGACCGTGGCCGCGACCTCCACCTTGCGCACCGTCGTCCATGCCGGCAGGCGGTTGACCCTGCTCGACCGGCACGCGATCAGCGCCCGCCGGGGCCTGATCCTGTCCGGCGCGGCCGGGACCGGCAAGACCACCGCGCTCACCCAGTTCGGCAAGACCATCGAGGTCATCGACCGACGCCAGCACCCCGGCGTCGACCGGATCCCGGTGGGCTACGTCACCGTCCCGCCCGCCGCGACCTCACGCATGCTGGCCGTCGAGTTCGCCCGCTTCCTGGGCCTGCCCGTTACCACCCGCGCCAACATCACCGACGTCATCGAGGCCGTCTGCGGCGTCCTGATCGACGCAAGAGTGAGCGTCGTGTGTGTCGACGAGCTGCACAATCTCTCACTGGCGACCAGGAACGGCGCCGAGGTCTCGGACACGCTGAAGTACTTCTCGGAGCGGATCCCGGCCACTTTCGTCTATGCGGGAGTGGACCTGGAGGCGAACGGGCTGTTCAACGGCACCCGTGGCCGACAGATCGCCGGGCGCTTCGCGGTCATCGACACCATTCCCTTCCCCCGCACTGCGGAATGGACCGGCTTGGTCAGCACCTTCGAAGAGGCCCTGCGACTGCACCACCACCAGCACAAGACCCTGGAAGGGCTGGCCCACTACCTCCACCAACGCACCGGCGGCATGATCGGCAGCCTGTCCCACCTCATCCGCGGGGCCGCCATCGACGCCATCCTCGACGGCACAGAGAAGATCACCCGGAAGTTCGCTGGAACGCGTCAAACTCGACCGCGCCGCCCAGACCCGCACGACCAAATCGGCTTCATGACCACCAGCGTTGACGATGGCGACCGGCTCCGCCCACTGCCAGCCCGGCCCCGCCCGAAGAGCGGGGAGAGCACCGACTCCTACATCCGCCGCCTGGCCCGCGCCAACCACCTCAAACCCAGCTACCTGCGTGGATACCTCGCCGGCACCCGACTACGGCTACGGAACTCGCCCACGAGGCGACCGGCTCGCCGCAGTGACCGGACGTCAGCAAGGCGCGCTCGAACGGGCACTGCCAGACCTCGCCGCAAGGAAATCGGCTGAACCGGACGAGCCAGGGAAGCCCAAAAGACACGTCACCCTCAGCGCGGAAAAGCCCGCACTCTTCGCCGCCATTCGACGCGACGCCCACAAGGAACACCTGTCGGTCGCGGCGTTGTCGAAACGGCACCACGTGCACAGCCGCACCATTCTGCAAGCCCTCGCCTCCCCGACACCGCCGCCTCGAAAGCCGCGCACCGTCAAGGAGAACCCGGTCCTGGACCGCATCCGGCCCGCCCTCGACGCCATCCTCGACGAATACGCGGCAACGAACGGCGGCCAACTCCCTCCGACCCGTCTGATCTGGGAAAGGCTTCTGGACGAGCACGACGCCGACGTCTCCTATGCCACCGTGCGCCGCTTCCTCGTCGGTCATCCGCTCACGAACCCCAACGGCGTCGCCGGCACCCCACGGCGCACACCGGGAGACTTCCTCGGCGCCACCCATCAGGCCCTGCAGGTCAACGTCATCAGGAACCACCGCGGCCTGCTGGCCGCCATTCGCCAACAGCCCGCGATGCACGGCATCGACGGCTCCTTCGCAACCACCACCGCCTTCGTCTTGGGCTGCGACGCCGGGACCTCCTGGAGCATGCTCGCCGGCTTCCACGAGTGGCTGGTCGTCCGGCCCGGCAGGGGGCACGACCTCACCTGGCCTGCCCTCGTTCGCCACCTCGCCCCAGCAGGATGGATCCATCCGCTCACGCCCCACGCCGACATCGAAGCCGTCGCGACGCTCTTCCAGCTCTTGGGCGAATTTCTGGACCAGCGAGAGCAACCCGACAGCCTCGCAAGGATCTTCAGGGACTACCAGTCCTGGCTGAACACCCAAAGCTGGTATCACTTCGAAACAGCAGGGACAGACCAGAACAACTGAGACAACACCTGGCATCCCGGCTTCCGGGACCAGATCACTTGAGATTTTCGGCGGCCCGGCGTCTCAACTGATCTGGTCGCCGCAGGTCACAGCCCTACTCGCAGACCAGATCATTTGAGACGGGACATTCCCGCTCCTGATCAACGGAAGGGTGCCACTAGAGTGGTGCGTGGGCCGTGACTGGCGCTGAGGTGGAGCACCACCGGGGAGCGGTCTGACGAATCGGTCGATGCCGTGCGCCTGGGCGAGTGGTCAGCGACGCCTGGAGGCGACCATGTCCCAGACACAGACAGCCCGGCTCATGGACGGCGTGGGCCTTGCCCGACGCATCGTTGAGGAGACGTCAGGCAAGGCGACAGAGCTTGCGCGACGTGTCGGCGTGACGCCTTGCCTCGCAACGGTGCTGGTAGGTGAGGACCCGGCTTCGGTGACGTACGTCCGGATGAAGCGGGCCCGTTGCGCGAAGGCGGGCATCGAGTCCCGGCTTGTCAGCCTGCCGGCCGCCACTGCAACCGCTGAGCTGGTGGAGACCCTCCAGTCCCTTTCGCAGGACGCCGGAGTGCACGGCATCTTGCTTCAGCACCCGGTAGGCCCTCACATCGATGAGCGGGCGGCATTCGAGGCTATCGCGCCGGAGAAGGACGTCGACGGGGTCACGATGAGCTCCTTCGGGGCGATGAGCTTCGGACTGCCTGGATTCGCATCGTGCACCCCGGGCGGGATTATGCGGCTCCTGGACGAGTATGGGGTCGATCTTGCTGGGCAGCATGCCGTTGTCGTGGGGCGCAGTGCGATCCTCGGCAAGCCCGTCGGAATGCTCTTGCTCGCCCGGGACGCCACGGTCACCTACTGCCACTCCCGTACGACCGATCTGGCCGCGATCGTGCAGGAAGCGGACGTTGTTGTGGCGGCCGTGGGACGGCCTCGTCTTATTCGCGGCGAGGACGTCAAGCCAGGGGCCGTCGTGATCGACGCCGGATACAACCCCGGCAACGTGGGCGACGTCGACTTCGACACTGCCCGCACTCGTGCCCGGTTGATCACGCCGGTCCCCGGCGGGGTCGGACCCATGACCATCGCAGTCCTGCTGGCGCAGACGGTCGACGCGGCATCCGTCCAGCTTGGGCTGGCCGGCCGATGAGGAGGGCACCCTTGATTTTGGCGTGGACGACAAGCGGCTAGCCTGCTGACCTGAACTTTTTGGTCCAGTTGGTGCGGGGCTTTTTGCGGGTGAGCCGCCGGGTCATCGTGGTGATGAGTGTCCTCCAGAAGAACCCGTAGACCGTCTCCCAGGGTGGGAAGTCCGCAGGCAGAGCCCGCCACTTCGCGCCGTTGTCGACGATGTAGCGGATGCCGTCGACGATCTCGCGCCGCGGCCACTTTTCCGGGTGCCCGCCGGTCTTGGTCCGGCCGGCCGGGACGGGCAGAAGGGGTGTATTGACTGAACTAGTTCCGATGTTTCTGCAGCTCAGTGACCTATTCGGAGTGCTGGCGTTAGCTGGTGCATGAAGGATGCTGAAGGGCTGAGCCGGAACGTGGCGGCCTTCGTCGTGCCGCAGATCGGGCGCCTGGAGGAGACCGGCGAAGCTGTCGAGCCGTACCAACTGCTCGATCCCGATCGGGCAGCTTGTTGTACCGGTGGCGATGTTCTTCGCTGACCTGCAGGCCGCGTCGAAGTCGGCAACGACGATCCGCTCATACGGGATGGACCTGCTGCGGTGGTACCGGTTCCTCTGGGCCGTTGAAATGTGCTGGGATCAGGCGACCAGGGCCGAGGCTCGTGACTTCTGCCGGTGGCCCCAGCTCGCCGACAAGCCGGTACGCGTGCACTGGCGTCACCAGCGCAAAGGCATCACGGCGCCCACAGTGCCGGCCCCGAGGATGGAGCCGGGGACGCCGAACCCGGTCACCGGCAGAGCCGCACCGGGCCGGAAGTACGCGCCTTCCACGCGGGCCCACTGCGAAACGGTGCTGCGGACCTTCTACGACTTTCACCTCGACGAAGGCACCGGCCCGATCATCAACCCCCTTCCCGCTGGACCGCTCACGTCGCAACTCTCGGGCTCACGCACACCACAATCCGTTGGAGACGTTCCGTCCCGAACGGCAGGGCCGCTACCGGCCGAAGGTGCCCAAGCGCATCCCGCGGCGGATCCCGGATGAGCTGTTCAACGCGTTGTTCGCCGCGCTGAAGTACAACCGCGACCGGGCCCTGCTCGCGTTCTGGGTCTCCACCGGCGCCCGCGCCGAGGAACTGCTCACCAGCCGGGTGAGGGACATCTCGCCCGGGCAGCAGCTCATCGGCGTGGTCCGCAAGGGAACCCGCGCCTACCAGCAGATCCTCGCCTCCACGGACGCGTTTGTCTGGCTGCGGCTGGCCCAGGAGGAAGCCTGGCGCAAAGGGGCACCCCGCGGTCGCAACTACAGCTTGTGGTGGACCCTGCGACGCCCATGGCGGCCGCTGAACTACCACGCTGCCCGGGCCATGTTGAACCGAGCCAACGACCTGCTCGGGTCGAACTGGACCCTTCACGACCTGCGGCACACCGCTGCCTATCGGATGGCCCACGATCCGCAGATGTCACTGACCGATGTCCAGTGGGTCCTCGGACACGCGCATCTGTCGACCACTGAGATCTACCTGGCCGCGAGCCAGGAAGAGGTCATCGAGCAAGTTTTCGCCCACCACGCCCGCCGGGCACAGCAACCGGCGAAGCCGCCGGCGCCCGCCCCGGGCTACAACCCGGCCTCGCTGAACACCCTGTTCGGAGGACTCCCGTGACCACAGCGCCAGCGATCGCTGCCCAACCAGCTCGGGCGGGAAGCCCCACCTCCGAGTCACACGGCGAGGCGGCCCGGAGGCTGCTCACGCAGTTCCCGCCACGGCCGCGTCCCTCCACCTGGGCCACAACCGAGGAGACCCGCGAGTCAGTCCTGACCAGGATCGACCGACCGCCACTGCGAGCACGCGTCAAAACGACGCACAAAATCCGTTGGTACGGCGCCCGCAAGATCCTCAGCTGGCTCGAGACCTTCCCGGGGGCGACGTGGCAGGAGCGATGGCAGGCCAGCCCGGCGAGCATGCTGGGCCTGAAGTGGACCGACGTGGTGCTGCCCTGGCTGACCGAGCGCGGAGAGAGCGCCCGGGAGGAGGCACTGCGAAGTGGATTGCTCTGCCTTTTCGTCGCGGATGTAATCCGCCCCGACCTGCCGTTCTTGCTGCGGATCGTCCAGACCCGCTACTGGCGCGAGGCCGTGGTCGAACACCGCGACCCAGCGGGATTCGCCCGGATCGAAGAATCCGCCGACCCGGTTGTGCTGAATTCCAGGCCCGGGCTCAAGGCCTGCACTCAGATCGCGATGATCCTCCTCGCCAAGGGCGGTGGAGTCAGCGACATCACCGTCGGTGACTGCATCGAACTGCGGCAGACCGAGACCGTCGCCCTGGAGAAGAGGGGCGGTGACAGCCGGTTCCTGTTCTACTCCCTCCTCAAAGACATGGGGCAGTTCCCGCCGGACGCCCCCGCCACCCTGCGAGCGCTGACCGTGTTCTCCGGGCAGTTCACCCCCGCTGAGCTGGTCGACCGCTATCAGCTCGAATGCCAGCCAGTACGCGATCTCATCGTCGACTACCTCGCCGAACGCCAACCGGCCCTGGACTACGCCAGCTTCGAAGATCTCGCGCGAGTGCTCGCCCTGTACTTCTGGAAGAATCTGGAAACTCACCACCCCGGCATCTCCTCTCTCCACCTGGACCGCAGCGTCGCATCGGCCTGGAACGAGCGGCTCCGGACCAAGACCGCCCGCCGCCGGATGGCCGACGGAACCATGGCCGAGGTGACGACCCCGCGGGCCAGCTATGCATCCCTACTGGGTTACGTCCGCGCCTTCTACCTCGACATCTCGCAGTGGGCTTTGGAAGAACCGACCAGATGGGGACCGTGGGCGGCGCCCAGCCCGATCAGCGGGAATGAGATCACCTACAAGAAGGACATCCGACGCCGCAAGGCGCGGATGGACCAGCGCACCCGCGAACGCTGCCAGTGCTGCCGACCCTGGTCGCTGCTGCCGAGAACCGTCTCCAGGAGGCGCGGACCCGGCTGGAAGCGATCCGCCAAGCACCAAGCGGCGGCGTCTTCACGGTCCTCGGCGAGACGTTCACCAAGGCCGGCAAGTCGACTCGGCTCGACGTCAGTGGTTCTGCCTGCGCTTATGACGCGTCGGGCCGCAGGCACCACTTCGCCCCGGCCGAGCACCGCGCGTTCTGGGGCTGGGCCACGATCGAGTTCCTCCGGCACACGGGCGTCCGAATCGAGGAGATGCTGGAGAGCAGTCACCACCAGCATCACCCAGTACACCCTCCCCTCGACCGGCGAGCTCATCCCGCTTCTGCAGATCGCCCCGTCCAGGACCCACGAAGAGAGGCTCCTGGTTGTCAGCCCGGAACTCGCCGACGTCCTCAGCATGATCGTCAGCCGGGTCCGTGAGGCCAGCGGGGCGATCCCCTTGATCCCCTTCTACGACGGCCTGGAGAAGATCTGGCATCCGCCAATTCCACTGCTTTTCCAATGGTCCAGCGGTGGCCAGCGGCGGCTGTCTCTTCCAAGACCATCCGGAAGGCGCTCAACGAGATCCTCCAAGCCACTGGCCTTACCAACGCCGCCGGGCAGCCTCTGAACTATCAGCCACACGACTTCTGGAGGATCTTCACCACAGAAGCGATCATGAACGGGATGCCACCCGACATCGCCCAGCTCGTCCTCGGCCACAAGAACATCAACACCACCATGGGCTACAAGGCGGTCTATCCCGAGGAAGCAATCAATGGCCACCGGGCCTTCATCGCCCGCCGCAGGGCACTTCGGCCCAGTGAGGAGTACCGCACTCCCACCGATGCGGAGTGGGAGGAGTTCCTTGGCCACTTCGAGCGGAGGAAGGTCGCTCTGGGCGACTGCGGTCGTGCCTACGGCACAACTTGCCAGCATGAAAACAGCTGCGTCCGCTGCCCAGTTCTCCGCGTCGACCCTACCCAGCGACCTCGCCTGGAAGAGATCCGCAGCAACCTGCACGAGCGGACTACTGAGGCCGAACACGAAGGCTGGCTCGGCGAGGCCGAGGGTCTACGCGTCAGCCTTGCCGCTACCGAGAGCAAGCTCGCTCAGCTCGACGACCGTCGACGCCGAGCCACGACCATCAGCCTCGGGATCCCGACCTTCCGCGAGATCACGGGCCGCACTGCGACACCCCCCACCAAACAGCTCGACGGATCCCACCTGACAGCCGCGACAGATCCAAGACCTGGTGTCCAGAGTCTTTCAGCGAAGGGGCTGTCGTTCGATGAGCCGTCTGCCACGGGAATCAGCTGACTCGCGGATGGGCAACAAGTTACGGTCCAGCCAACAGCGCCTATGGTGCGTTTAGACGAGGTGGGAATGTCCAGTGCGATCGTGTCACTCGTCATTGCAATTGTCGGGGTGTGCGGGACGCTAGCGTCCGCGATCTTCACCCAGCACTTGTCGCAGCGGGCCAAAACTCTAGAACTGGAACATGCGGAACGGCGAAGCCTCGCTGAGCAAGAGGCCGCCGAGAAGCAGCGCAAGACGGATCAACTTCGCAGCTGTTACATCCAGCTGAACGCCAATGATCGGAACTACCGCGATGCCATGCTGGCTTACGCCTACGCGCTTAACCTCGATCTTGCGTGACGGTCCGCCGACGGAGTCGGTGGACCGTTTTCGTGCTGTGGGCTGAGGCTGGGCAGGTTGAGGGCCCGAGTGTCGTCTCGGAT
>NZ_JARGEF010000350.1:0-6344 GCF_033794725.1 Streptomyces sp. ID05-39B
CCTCAACTCCCCTTCCCCCGCGCCCCTTTCTCATGTTCCGGTCGTCGTCGTGGGCGCCGGCCCGGCCGGACTGACCGTCGGCAACATCCTGCGGGCCGCCCACCTCGACTGCGTGGTGCTGGAGGCGGAGAGCCGCGAGTTCATCGAGGGCAACCCGCGCGCGGGCGTCCTGGAGGAGTGGGCCGTGCGCGGCCTGCGGCAGCGCGGCCTGGCCGACAACCTGTTGGAGCGGGCTCAGCTGCACACCGCGTGCGAGTTCCGTTTCGGCGGCGAGAGCTACCGCTTCTCCTACGGCGATCTGACCGGCCGTCACCACTTCGTCTACCCGCAGCCGTTGCTGGTGACGGACCTCGTGCGGGAGTACGTCGACGTGCGCGGCGGTGACGCCCGCTTCTCGGTACGCGACGTCGAACTGCACGATCTCGGGACGGACCGCCCCTCGGTGTCGTACACCTGCCCGCGCACAGGTCAACGGCGGCTGCTGCTGTGCGACTTCGTCGTCGGGGCGGACGGGGCGCGTGGGGTGAGCCGGGCCGCGGTGCCACCGGACGAGTCGCGGACCGCCCGGCACGACTACGGCGTCGGCTGGCTGGCGCTGCTCGCGCAGGCGCCCCCGTCCGCCGACTGCGTGCTGTTCGGTATCCATCCCGACGGGTTCGCCGGGCACATGCCCCGCAGCCCCGAGGTGACCCGGTACTACCTCCAGTGTCCGCCCGGCGACGACCCGCAGAGCTGGTCGCACGACCGCGTCTGGACGGCGCTGCGCACGCGCCTCGGGGCCGCGGACGCCTCGCCGCTCGCCGAGGGACCGCTGATCGAGAGACGCGTGCTCGACATGCATGACTACGTGGTCGAGCCGATGACGTACGGGCGGCTGTTCCTGGCCGGGGACGCGGCGCATCTGGTCGCGCCGATCGCCGCGAAGGGCATGAACCTGGCACTGCACGACGCGTTCCTGCTCGGCGACGCACTGGCCGGATACCTGACCGGCGGCGACGGCGACGGCCTGGACGGCTACTCCGAGGCCTGCCTGCGGCGGGTGTGGGACTACCAGGAGTTCTCGCACTGGCTGTCCGAGGTGTACCACGGCACCTCGACGGGCGACCCGTTCCGGGCGGGCACCACCCTCGCCCGGCTGCGTCGCCTGTTCACCTCACCGGCCGCCGCCGGTGCCTTCGCGGAGCAGTACCTGGGAACGGCCGAGCACTACTGACGGGCCGGGCGGGGTGAGGCGGCGTGGCTCAGGCCGCGACGCCCAGCCCCTCCAGCACGACCGCGCCCGGCAGTTCGGCGAACGCCTTTCCGGGCACCAGCAGTTTGCCGCGCCGGCGCCCGCTGCCGACCAGCACGTACGGCAGGTCGACGACGGCGGAGTCCACCAACACCGGCCACGCTGCGGGGAGTCCGACGGGGGTGATGCCGCCGTACTCCATGCCGGTCTCGCCCACGGCCGTGTCCATCGATGCGAACGAGGCCTTGCGGGCACCGAGTTGGCGGCGGACCACGCCGTTGACATCGACGCGCGTGGTGGAGAGCACGACACACGCGGCCAGGGTGGTCTCGCCGCCGCGCTTGCCCGCGACGACCACGCAGTTCGCCGACTGCTCCAGCAGCTCGCGCCCGTAGTGCTCGACGAAGACGGCCGTGTCGGCCCACTGGGGGTCGGTGTCGACGTAGACGATCCGGTCGGCGGGGACGCTGCCGCTCCACGCCCGTACGGCGTCGGCGACCGGGCCGGTCAGTTCGTCGAGACGGTCTGGTGCGGGGTGGGCGGTGTCGAAGCGTCCGATGGGTGCGTCCATGGCCGCACGCTAACAGCCGTGCGGGGCCGGTCGGCGGGGTGTCTCAGTGCACGGGCGGCACCGACACGGTGAGCACCATCTCGGTCGGGATGTCGCCCTGGTTGCCGTAGATGTGGGCGGCGTCGGCCTCGAAGGTGACGCTCGCACCGGCCGGGACGCGGTACTCGGTGCCCTCGACGGTGAGGGTGAGTTCTCCGGCGGTGACGTGGGCGATCTCGACCGTGCCGACCGGGTGCGGGTCGGAGCCGCTGCTCTCACCGGGCATCAGCCGCCAGTCCCACATCTCCAGCGGGCCGGGCGCCTCCGCGCCGGCGAGGAGCCTGCTGTAGCTGCCGGCATCGGTGTGCCACAGCCGGACCACCTGGTCGGCGGGGACGACACGGACCTTCGGACCCTGTTCGTAGTCGAGGAGGGTGGTGATGCTGACGCCGAGGGCGTCACCGATCTTGACGACGGTGCCGATGCTGGGGTTGGTGCGGGCCTGCTCGATCTGGATCAGCATGCCGCGGCTGACTCCGGCGCGGGCCGCGAGTGTGTCGAGGGTGAAGCCGCGCTCGGTGCGCCAGCGCTTGACGTTGCGCGCCAGGGACTGGGTCAGCAGGTCGAGGTCCGACACGTTCCGTCCAATTCCGCCTGCTCCGGACGATGCCCGGAGTCCACTATCGGAGTTCAATATCATGGATGACAGGGTCCATTCCCCTGCACTACGGTGTAGTGCACCCGATCGTGCACCGAACTGTACTGCGAGGACCCCGGTGACAGCACTCTTCGCCCTGGCCACCAGCCTCCTGTGGGGCCTGGCCGACTTCGGCGGCGGGCTGCTCACGCGCCGCGCCCCCGCGCTCACGGTGGTCGTGGTCTCCCAGTCCATCGCGGCGGTGGTGCTGGGCGCCGTCGTCGTGGCCACCGGCGGCTGGAGCGAGGCGGGGCCGCGGCTGTGGTTCGCGGTCGCGGCCGGACTGGTGGGACCGGTCGCCCTCCTCTCCTTCTACAAGGCGCTGGCGCTCGGCCCGATGGGCGTCGTCTCGCCGCTGGCCACGCTCAGTGTGGCCGTCCCGGTCTCCGTAGGGCTGTTCCTCGGCGAACGCCCGGGATGGACCCAGGCCGCGGGCATCGCGGTGGCGGTCACCGGAGTCGTCCTCGCGGGCGGCCCGCAGTTGAGGGGCGCGGCCGTACAGCGGCAGGCCGTCCTCCTCACCCTGGTCGCGGCCCTCGGCTTCGGCACGGTGTTCGTGCTGATCACAGAGGCGTCGACCACGGTCACCGGTCTCTTCCTGGCCCTGTTCGTGCAGCGCGTCACCAATGTGCTCACGGGCGGCGCCGCCCTGTACGTCGCCGTGCGCCGGGGCGCCCCCGCTCTCCCCGCGAGCGGACTGCCGTTGCGCGCGCTCCCCGCGTACGCCTTCGTCGGCCTCGCCGACGTCGCCGCGAACGGGACCTACGCGATCGCCGCCCAGCACGGGCCGGTCACCGTGGCCGCCGTACTGGCCTCGCTCTACCCGGTGGTGACCTCCCTGGCCGCCCGCGGCTTCCTGCGGGAACGCCTGCGCGCGGTCCAGGCGGCGGGGGCGGGACTGGCGCTGGTGGGGACCTTGCTGCTGGCGACGGGTTAGCGGCGGGTCAGGTCGGGCCGCCGCCCGGGTCAGCGCTCCGGTTCCAGCTCCGCCAGTCGCGCCGCCGACTCCTCGTCCAGGCCCGAAAGCGCCACCAGTTGGTCGGACGTCACGCCGTCGGGGATCGGCACCGGGGCCGGGGTCCGCAGCGGCGGCTGCCAGCCGTCGCCGGGAGTCCACCGCCGTACGACGCGGGCGGGCGCGCCCGCCACCACGGCGTGGTCGGGCACCGTGCCGCGCACCACCGCGCCGGCCGCGACGACGACGTTCCGTCCGACCCGCGCCCCCGGCAGGATCACCGCGCCGGTGCCGATCCAGCAGCCGGAGCCGATCTCCACCGGCTCCATCCGCGGCCACTGCTTGCCGATGGGCTGGTGCGGATCGTCGTAGGAGTGGTTGGTCGAGGTGACGTAGACGTACGGTCCGAAGTAGCAGTCGCTGCCGATGGTGACCGTCGTGTCGGCGATGACGTGGCTGCCGCGGCCCAGCACGACGCCGTCCCCCATCCGCAGGATCGGGTCCGGGCCGAGGTCGAGGCCGGGCATCAGACCGGCCGTCAGCGTGACCTGTTCGCCCACGATGCAGTGCGCGCCGAGGTGGATCCAGGGCTCGCCGAACACCGTGCCGAGCGGGAACGCGAGCCGGGTGCCGGAGCCGATCGAGCCGAAGCGGAGGCCGCCGGGGTGTTCCGCGGTGACGGAACCGGTGCGCTGCACCCAGGCCCAGCCCGCGTGGACGGCCCGCTGGGCGAGGCGGCGGCACCAGGATGAGAACGTGTTCTTGCGCTTCGGCACCCGCTCACCGTACTCAGCGCCCGCCGACGCCAGGACGCCCCAGGCCTGTGATCTTCACCCCACCGGGTGGCGTACCGTGCGGGGAAAAGACGGACAAGAGGAGTCGGTGATGACGCACAAGGCGCTGATCGTGGGCATCGGCGGCAGGGAACCCAAGGTCGACGAGGGGGCGTTCGTGGCACCGACGGCCTCCGTCATCGGTGACGTGACGCTCGCGGCGGGCGCGAGCGTCTGGTACGGCGCCGTGCTGCGCGGCGACGTCGAACGGATCTCCGTCGGGGCACAGAGCAACATCCAGGACAACTGCACACTGCACGCCGACCCCGGCTTCCCCGTGACCGTCGGCGAGCGGGTCTCCGTCGGTCACAACGCGGTCGTCCACGGGGCGAGCGTCGGCGACGACTGCCTGATCGGGATGGGCGCGACGGTGCTCAACGGGGCGGTCATCGGCGCCGGTTCACTGGTCGCCGCCCAGGCCCTGGTGCCGCAGGGGATGGAGGTGCCGCCGGGTTCACTCGTCGCCGGGGTGCCGGCGAAGATCAGGCGGGAGCTGACGGAGGAGGAGCGTCAGGGCGTCACCCTGAACGGCACCCTCTACGCCGACCTCGCCAAGGCCCACGGCGAGATCCACGACTAGGCACCCGCAGGGCGCGACGGCGCGGGGACGGCGTGCGGCCGCGACCTACTCGGCAGCCGTCACGGTCACCGGCTCGGCGTCGGTCTCGGCCTGCGTCGGTCCGGCCTGCTCAGCGGCCTTCTTCGCCTTGCGCTTCAGCACCATCATCGAGGTGAGGCCGATGAGCACGGCCGCCACCAGGCCCAGCCAGGAGAACCGCTTCAGCCAGGACTCCGCGACGACGCCCACGTAGTAGATGACAGCCGTCGTCCCGCCCGCCCAGACGATGCCGCCGAACAGGTTGGCGAGGAAGAACTTCCAGTACGGCATGTGCAGGACGCCCGCGAGCGGCCCGGCGAAGATCCGCAGCAACGCGATGAAGCGGCCGAAGAAGACGGCCCACACGCCCCACTTCTCGAAGGACCGCTCCGCCGTGGCGATGTGTCCCTCGCTGAAATGCCGGGGGAACTTCTTGCCCAGCCAGGCCAGCATCGGACGGCCGCCCTTGCGGCCGATGGCATAGCCGATGGAGTCGCCGATCACCGCGCCCACGACGGCGCAGGTGCCGAGGATGACGGGGTTGATGTCACCGTGCTGCGAGGCGAGCAGCGCCGAGGAGACGAGGATGATCTCGCCCGGCAGCGGAATGCCCAGGCTCTCCAGTCCGATGACCAGGCCCACCAGCGCGTAGATGGCGACCGGGGGTACGGCCTCGAGCCATTCCTGGACGTGCACCGCCGGTTCCTCCCGTTCGAGTCCTGCTTCCCGGCGTGCGCCGGGGACGGGCGCACGCCGGGAAGCCTACCGGGTCGGCCGAGGCGCCCGGTCCGCCGCCGGACGCCCTGTGGTGTAGCTCGCTCCACCATGGATCCGGGGGTGCGGACCCTCCGTCCGGGCGGGCCGGTGAGCGGATCGTGGCAGGTGAAGAAGCCACTTGTCGCTCACTGTTCCCGAAGGGACCTCTCCATGGCCGTCAACCGCCGGCGCGGACGCCGTACCGCCTCCCTCGCCACCGCGGCGGCAGCGCTCGTGCTGTCCGCCGGCCTCCTGAGCGGCTGCGCGTTCGACGACTCCTGGAACTGCCTGTCGAACGCGGACACCATCAGCGACAGCGTCACGGCCATCCACCGGGCCGGCATCGACGCGATCGAGGACTCCACGAAGACCGACGAGTCCATCGCCACCATCGAGAAGAACCTCGACTAGATCGACGACAAGGCGGACGACGGCGAGGTCGACCACGCGATCGAGGATCTCGACGAGGCGATCGAGGACTACAACAGGGACATCCTCAACGGCGACAACCCCGACTCCGGCAAGATCGACCGTGCTGCCGACGAACTGCGGAACGTCTGCACGTCCTAGCCCTGTCGTCACCTTCCCGACCTTCCCGTGCGCCCCGCGGCGCCTGGTTCGGCCCGTTCAGCCGCCGAGTGCCGCGGTCACACCGATGACCACGGCGTCCGCGCCCCGGTCGACGCCGCCGAGCACCTCGCCCACCACCTCCTGGGGGCCGGGA
>NZ_JARGEF010000351.1:0-6300 GCF_033794725.1 Streptomyces sp. ID05-39B
GGGCAGCGTGGCCGGGGTCGTGCGGGGGCGGGCCGCCCGGCTGTTGCTGGACGGCGGGGAGGTGGAGCGGGACGAGGCGGCGCGGCTGATGGGGCTCGCGTTGTCGCGCGGGACCCCGCCGGCGGAAGCGGCCGCCTGGATCGAGGGCTTCGTCGGGGGAGGGGCCGACGGCGGGCTGCTCCTCGTGCACGACGAGCGGCTGCTCGGCCTGGTCGACGGGTGGCTGACGGGCGTGTCGGCGGAGGCGTTCACGGACGTACTGCCGTTGCTGCGGCGGACGTTCTCGGCGTACGAGACGGGGGCGCGCCGGTCGCTCGGGGAGCTGGTGCGCAGGGGACCCGGGGAGAGAAGCAGCGTGCTGGGGGCGGGTTCCGGTACCGCCGGATTCGCGGACGACCTCGACGCCGGGCGCGCGGACGCCGTCCTCCCCGTGGTGCGGCTGCTGCTGGGCCTGGACGGCGAACACCGGGACGACACCGACACCGGCACCGACACTGAGACCGGTGCCGGCACTGACACCGGTGCCGGCACCGAAAACGGCACCGGCACCGACGACCGGCTGACCACGGCGGCAACGACCTGACGGGACGCCGACATGACGATCGAGCGGCAACATGACGATCGGGGCGAGGACATGACGATCGGCACGGCGGAGGCCGACCCCGCGCGGGAGCGGCTGCGGCGCTGGCGGCTCGTGCTCGGGGGCGGCGAGGCGGACGGCACCGAACACGAACCGACCGGCCGGGACGCGGCCATGGACGGCACGCTCGCCGCGCTCTACGGCAAGGGGGACAGGGCGCGGGCCGGGCGGGACCGTTCGGCGGGGCTCGGGGCGTCGGCGCCGTCCGTGGCGCGCTGGCTCGGGGACATCCGGACGTACTTCCCCTCCTCCGTCGTCCAGGTCATGCAGCGCGACGCCATCGACCGGCTCGGCCTGGCCACCCTGTTGCTGGAGCCGGAGATGCTGGAGGCGGTCGAGGCCGACGTACACCTCGTCGGCACGCTCCTCTCCCTCGACAAGGCGATGCCGGAGACCACGAAGGAGACGGCACGGGCTGTCGTGCGCAAGGTCGTCGAGGACCTGGAGAAGCGGCTCGCCACCCGCACCCGCGCCACCCTGACCGGCGCCCTCGACCGCAGTGCCCGAGTCGCCCGGCCGCGCCACCACGACATCGACTGGAACCGCACCATCGCCGCCAACCTCAAGCACTACCTGCCCGAGCACGGGACGGTCGTGCCCCAGCGGCTCATCGGGTACGGGCGGGCCTCGCAGTCCGTGAAGAAGGAGGTGATCCTCTGCGTCGACCAGTCGGGGTCGATGGCGGCCTCGGTCGTCTTCGCCTCCGTGTTCGGGGCCGTGCTGGCGTCGATGCGGTCGATCAGCACCCGGCTCGTCGTCTTCGACACGGCGGTCGTCGACCTCACCGACCAGCTCGACGATCCGGTGGACGTCCTGTTCGGCACCCGGCTCGGTGGGGGCACCGACATCAACCGGGCGCTCGCCTACTGCCAGTCGCAGATCACCCGGCCCGCCGAGACCGTGCTGGTGCTCATCAGCGACCTCTACGAGGGAGGCATACGTGACGAGATGCTGAAGCGGGTCGCGGCGATGAAGACGTCGGGGGTGCAGTTCGTCGCCCTGCTCGCGCTCTCGGACGAGGGAACGCCCGCCTACGACCGCGAGCACGCCGCCGCCCTGGCGGCGCTGGGCGCACCCGCCTTCGCCTGTACGCCCGACCGGTTCCCGGACGTGATGGCGGCGGCGATCGAGAGACGCCCGCTTCCCGTGCCGGACCCGGACACCCCAGCGGTGAACGGGACATGACCCCCCATCGGTAAGAGGGGGCTTGCTGTCCTGTCGCAGTCGCACTGAAGCTGTCGGTTGCTCACTGCTTCTCGTTCACGTTGGCGCATGCGGGCTGCGGAAGTCCGTGCTGGAGGCGGTCTCCCGGGTTCGGTTCGAGTGGTTCGAGTCGGTGCTCCCGGTGCGGCGGTTCATGGCGTACGCGGGCAGCGGCACTTCACGGGCCGGTACTGGGCGGCGATGACGCAGTCGCTGGTGGGGTTCGCGTCGTGGTTGGAGCGGGAGCGGGCCATGCTCGTCGATCCCGACCGGCGAGTGGTGGGGCCGGCCTCGCAGCCGTTCCGGGTGACATGGCACAGGTTGCGTCGGACACCGCCACAACCGGCCCGCGCTACCTTGGGGCACCCGTGCGAGGATCGAGCGCCTCGTTTCGTCGCACGGGCGGTTCCCGCCACCCTCCCGGACGTGACCAGCACGGCCGACGACATGTTCGAAGCCGCCACCTCCACTGTCACCGCCACCGGGTTCGCCACCTCCACTGCCACCGCCACCGGGTTCGCCGAGGACGTCACGGCGCCCGTCGGCCCGTTCGCCGGGGAGGTGACGGCCCCGGCAGGACCCTTCGCCCAGGAGGTCACCGGCCCGGTCGGCTCCTTCGCCCACGGCGTCGCCTCGCCGGTGGCATCTCTGACGGAGTCCGTCACCCATTCGGCTCACGGGGTCGCCCAGGATGTGACGGCTCCCCTCACGTCCCCTCACGCCGTTCGCGTACGACGTGAGCGGTGACGCCGGTTCGCTGGCGTACGGGGTGGCCGGTGCCGCCGGTACCGCCACCCAGGCACCTGCCGGGCACGCCGTCACAGGTGCCGGCGCGGCTGCCGAGGCGGTCACCCCCGCCTCCGTGCGGGACGCCGTCGGCACCTACCGCATCTGATCCACCGGCCCGCGCACGCGCCGCGCGCACCCGGCACACTGCGTGCCACGCATGCATCACGCGCCCCGCGCGCCCCGCACCGCGCGGGCCCCAGCTCCCCGTAGGCCCCGTGCCGACGGGGTACCGGCTCCGTGGGAGGAAGGACCCGGACGGCCGAAAGCCGTCGGCCGTGTCCGGCCGTCATCCCGCGGACAGGGCCGGGGTCGTCCCCATTGGGGTGGGGACGGCCGCGGCCCCGAGCCCTCCGGGGCTGCCGCACGGGGTCTCACCGGGTCAACCCCAGCCCGGTGAGGCCCCTCCCGGAGCCCTCGGAGCCCTTCCCGTAGCCACTCCGGACCCTCCGCGGCACCTCACAGGCGGCACCGCGTGCCAGTGATCTGGGCATCATGTGACAGGTATCACCGCTCAGGTGTGACCCGCGATTTAGAGGCCTCCGGCAAGCAGGGATAACCTGCGAGACGGACATGCCGCGCGCTCGGACACCGTGTGCGCCTCCCTTGTGACTGATGACAGACGGCGGACGTCACGTTGCCCTCGCGGCACGCCCACGCAGACAACGAACCGCGAGATCACTGATAGGGACGGAAGCGCGTGGACCTGTTCGAGTACCAGGCGAGGGACCTCTTCGCCAAGCACGATGTACCGGTGCTGGCCGGTGAAGTCATCGACACGCCTGAGGCGGCCCGCGCAGCCACTGAGCGTCTCGGTGGCAAGTCCGTAGTCAAGGCCCAGGTGAAGGTCGGCGGCCGTGGCAAGGCCGGTGGCGTGAAGCTCGCCGCCACCCCGGACGAGGCCGTCGCCCGCGCGACGGACATCCTCGGCATGGACATCAAGGGCCACACGGTCCACAAGGTGATGATCGCCGAGACGGCCCCGGAGATCCTGGAGGAGTACTACGTCTCCTTCCTCCTGGACCGCACCAACCGCACCTTCCTCTCCATCGCCTCCGTCGAGGGCGGCATGGAGATCGAGGAGGTGGCGGCCAACCGCCCCGAGGCGGTCGCCAAGACGCCGATCGACGCCAACGTGGGTGTGACCCCCGAGAAGGCCCGCGAGATCGTCGAAGCCGCGAAGTTCCCGGCCGAGGTCGCCGACAAGGTCGTCAACGTCCTTGTCACCCTGTGGAAGACCTTCATCGAGGAGGACGCCCTCCTCGTCGAGGTCAACCCGCTGGCGAAGGTCGCCTCCGGCGACGTCATCGCCCTCGACGGCAAGGTCTCCCTGGACGAGAACGCGGACTTCCGCCACCCCGACCACGAGGCCCTCGTCGACCACGCGGCGGCCAACCCCCTCGAGGCCGCGGCCAAGGAGAAGAACCTCAACTACGTCAAGCTCGACGGTGAGGTCGGCATCATCGGCAACGGCGCGGGTCTCGTCATGAGCACCCTCGACGTCGTCGCGTACGCCGGTGAGGCGCACGGCGGGGTCAAGCCCGCCAACTTCCTCGACATCGGCGGCGGCGCCTCCGCCGCGGTCATGGCGAACGGTCTGGAGATCATCCTCGGCGACCCGGACGTCAAGTCCGTCTTCGTCAACGTCTTCGGCGGCATCACCGCCTGCGACGAGGTCGCCAACGGCATCGTGCAGGCGCTGCAGCTGCTCAAGGACAAGGGCGAGGAAGTCACCAAGCCGCTCGTCGTCCGCCTCGACGGCAACAACGCCGAGCTGGGTCGCAAGATCCTCTCCGACGCCAACCACCCGCTGGTCCAGCGCGTGGACACCATGGACGGCGCGGCCGACAAGGCCGCCGAGCTCGCGGCTGCGAAGTAAGGAAGAGGGACAGACTCAGCCATGGCTATCTTCCTCAACAAGGACAGCAAGGTCATCGTCCAGGGCATGACCGGTGCCACGGGCATGAAGCACACCAAGCTCATGCTCGCGGACGGCACCAACATCGTCGGTGGCGTGAACCCGCGTAAGGCGGGCACGTCCGTCGACTTCGACGGCACCGAGATCCCGGTCTTCGGCACGGTCGCCGAGGCGATCGAGAAGACGGGCGCCAACGTGTCCGTCCTCTTCGTCCCGCCGGCCTTCGCCAAGGCCGCCGTGGTCGAGGCGATCGACGCCGAGATCCCCCTCGCGGTCGTCATCACCGAGGGCATCGCGGTCCACGACTCGGCCGCGTTCTACGCGTACGCCGTGTCGCAGGGCAACAAGACGCGGATCATCGGCCCGAACTGCCCCGGTCTCATCACCCCGGGCCAGTCGAACGCCGGCATCATCCCGGGCGACATCACGAAGCCGGGCCGCATCGGCCTGGTCTCGAAGTCGGGCACGCTGACGTACCAGATGATGTACGAGCTGCGGGACATCGGCTTCTCGTCGGCCGTCGGCATCGGTGGCGACCCGGTCATCGGCACCACGCACATCGACGCGCTGGCCGCCTTCGAGGCCGACCCCGACACCGACCTGATCGTCATGATCGGTGAGATCGGTGGTGACGCGGAGGAGCGTGCCGCGGCGTTCATCAAGGACAACGTGAAGAAGCCGGTCGTCGGCTACGTCGCGGGCTTCACCGCACCCGAGGGCAAGACCATGGGCCACGCCGGCGCCATCGTCTCCGGCTCCTCCGGTACGGCCGCCGCCAAGCAGGAGGCCCTCGAGGCCGCCGGCGTCAAGGTCGGCAAGACGCCGACCGAGACGGCGAAGCTGGCGCGAGCCATCCTCGGCAGCTGACAACACGGCCTGGCCGGTTGAACACCTGTGGGCCCGTCCCCTTCGCGGGGGCGGGCCCACAGCCGTGTCCGCAGGCGGGTCGCGCCCTCGACGGAGCCTTCGCGTCCGCGTCAGCGGGGCTCCGGCAGGAGCTTCTCCGGGCCGTCTCCGGACTCCGCCCGCAGTTTGGCCCGCAGGGTCAGCTCCGCGGTCGAGAGGGTGCCCGGAGCCGCCCGCGGGGGGACGCCGGGGACCGTTTCGCCGGGCGGCACGGGGGGCTCGTAGCGTGTGGGGGCCGTGTGCACGGTGAGGGCCGTCGCGCCGATGATCGCCACCGTGATGGCGATCGCCGCCCTGGTCCAGAACCGTGCCCGGCGCTCGCTCTCGATGCGCACCGCCGGGGGCTTGGCGGCGCGCAGGCGCTCCGTCGACGCCGTCTTGGCGAGGCGGTCGTGCAACACCTGCGGTTCCGCCAGATCCGGCAGCCGGGCGGCGATCGCCGAGCGGGCGTGCAGCAGCCGGCTCGCCGCCGCCGGTGTGCTCGCCTCCGTCTCCGCCGCGGTCTCCGGCAGCCCCAGGCCGACCCCGTCGTACAGCAGCAGGGTGCGGCGGTACGGCGGCGGGAGCGTCAGGAGCACGTCGAGCAGGGCGCGGTCGGAGGCGTCGGCGGGCGGTGGTTCGGGATGGCGGTAACGGGGGCGGAACCGGTGCCAGGGGGAGAGCGCGTACTCGTACGCCGTCGCCCGCACCCAGCCCGCGGGGTCGGGGTCGACGGCCACCTCGGGCCAGCGCTGCCAGGCGACCTGGAAGGCCTGCTCGACCGACTCGCGGGCCAGCTCCCGGCGGCCGGTGAGGAGGTACGCCTGGCGGACGAGGGCGGGCGCGCAGAAGGCGTACAGGGCGTCGA
>NZ_JARGEF010000352.1:0-6282 GCF_033794725.1 Streptomyces sp. ID05-39B
ACAATATCTGTTTTTTTAGCGTGGTCGGCACCGTAAGATGTCTAGAAGATACAGTGACAAGCGGGTCACCTCCGGGCGACGGCCGTACGAGGCGTACGAGGGGAGCCGTGAGCACCGTAGGCCGACCGGATCCGCCGCCCGTCGCAGGGCACCCGGCGGCGCGCACCGTTGTCCCCCGTTCGCGGTAACGTGATGTCCCTATGAACGCGAAGTCCGACGTGCAGCTCCCCGCCGTGTCCGTCATCATGCCCGTCCTCAACGAGGAGCGGCATCTGCGCGGAGCGGTCCAGGCGATCCTCGCGCAGGAGTACGCCGGCGAGATGGAGGTCGTCATCGCCATCGGTCCGTCCACGGACCGTACGGACGAGATCGCCGCCGAACTCGTACGCGATGACCCCCGCGTGCACACCGTCCCGAACCCCACCGGCCGTACGCCCGCCGCCCTCAACGCCGCGATCAAGGCCTCGCGCCATCCGGTCGTCGTCCGCGTCGACGGGCACGGCATGCTCTCGCCGAACTACATCGCCACCGCCGTACGGCTCCTGGAGGAGACCGGGGCGCAGAACGTCGGCGGCATCATGCACGCCGAGGGCGAGAACGACTGGGAGCACGCGGTCGCCGCCGCGATGACCTCGAAGATCGGCGTCGGGAACGCCGCCTTCCACACCGGGGGACAGGCCGGCCCGGCCGAGACCGTGTACCTCGGTGTGTTCCGGCGCGAGGCGCTGGAACGGCAGGGCGGTTACAACGAGGAGTTCATCCGCGCCCAGGACTGGGAGCTGAACTTCCGCATCCGTGAGGCCGGCGGGCTGATCTGGTTCTCGCCGGAGCTGAAGGTGTCGTACCGCCCGCGCCCCAGCGTCAAGGCGCTCGCCAAGCAGTACAAGGACTACGGCCGCTGGCGGCACGTCGTCGCCCGCTACCACGAGGGCTCCATCAACCTGCGCTACCTCGCCCCGCCGGCCGCCGTCTGCGCGATCACGGCGGGGATCGTGGTCGGCGCGGCCCTCACCCCGCTCGGCTTCCTGATCCCGGGCGGCTATCTCGCGGCGATCGCGCTGGGCTCGCTGCCGGCCGGCAAGGGCCTGCCGCCGAAGGCACGCCTGCGGATCCCCGTGGCCCTCGCCACCATGCACATGTCGTGGGGCTTCGGCTTCCTGACCAGCCCCAGGTCGCTGGCCAGGAAGGTCATCGCGTCCCGCCGCCCGGCGGTCCTCAGCCCGCAGGCTCGCACTGAGCACTGAGCACTGAGCACTCAGCACTGAGCGACTGAGCACTGAGCGACTGAGCACCCCGAGGCGGCGGCAGGGCCCGGCCTACCAGCTGTAGGCCGGGTCCACGTGCATGCACTGGCTGGTGTCGGCGGCGTTCATGGTCTCCGCCGAGGTGGGCGTCTTGTCGTCCTCGACCGGCGCCTTGTACGCCGTGCCCGACCGCCAGTCCGCGCCCACGAAGAGCGTGACCCCGGAGACGTCGGTGGACTGCTTCACCTGGCCCGCCGGAACGCCCAGGGCCTTCGCGACCCGCAGGGCGTCCGCCTGGAGGTCGGCGCTCGGGTAGCGGATCACCGTCGTCTTCTCGGTGGTGGCCGGCGAGGTGTCCGCCCTGGCGTCGGTGAAGCCCTTGGCGACCAGCACCTCCGTCACCGTGGAGGCCCGTCCGCGCGCCGCGCCCAGGCTGTCGGTGTACGTCCCGTTGCGCACCTGTACGGCGATGTCCTGGTCCGCGGCGGCTGCGTCCGTGACCGTCGGGGACGGGCTCGCAGTGGCCTTCGCGGCGTCCTTGCCGTCCAGGGCGATGTCCTCGCGCACCAGCCGGAACAGCTTGCCGGCGTCCTCGGTGGGCACCACCCGGCCGGTCTGGACGGTGTCGTACCGGTTGGGCATCGTCGTCATGGTGATGCGCTCGGTGGGCACCTTCTGCAGCTCGGTCGCCAGGTCGTACATCTTCTTGATGCTGTCCAGGCCGTCATCGACGGTGATCGCCCGCGTGGCCGCCTCGGCGAGCTTGCGCAGCCCGTTGGGGTTGGTCAGCTTCGCCTCCGAGCGCAGCTGACGGACCATCGAGTTCATGTACATGTGCTGCGCCTTGGCGCGCGCCAGGTCGGTGTCGTCCTCGAAGCCGTAGCGGGTGCGCAGCCACTGGAGGGCCTGCTTGCCCTTGATGTCGTGGGTGCCCTCCGCCAGCCTCAGGCCCGAGCCCTTGCCGGTGGTGGTGTGCGAGTGGATGTTGGCGTCCACGCACACCGGGACGCCGCCGATCGCGTCCGCCATCGACACCACACCCCCGAAGTCGATCATCATGAAGTGATCGATGTGGATGTCGGTGAGCTTCTCCCAGGTGGCCACCGTGCAGCCCGGACCGCCGCGCCCCAGCGAGGAGTTGGTGATCTCGCGGGTGAGTGACCGGAACACCTCGCCGGTGTCGGGGTCCGTGCACTTGGGTATGTCGAGCAGGGTGTCGCGCGGCATGCTCACCACCGACATGTTGCTGCGGTCCGCGGAGACGTGCAGCAGCATCTGGACATCGGCGAGGGGCGTGCCGTTGAAGGTGTCCTTGGCCCCGCCGAGCTGCTGGTTCTCCACGGTGTCCCGCGCGTCCGAACCGATCAGCAGGATGTTCAGCGCCTTCTGACCGGCCTCGTTGGCCTTCGTCTCGGCCGCCCGGTCCTTGGCGTCGCCCAGGTTCAGCTTGTCGCTCTTGATGTTGGCGTTGAGATGCTGGTAGTAGAGGTACCCGGCCCCCGCGCCGCCCACTGTCACCAACGCGAGCAGGGTCGCCGACCAGCGAAGCAGCCGCCGTCGCCGCCGTCTTCGGTCCGTGCCGCGGCCGGTTCTGCGACGACCGCCGCTCCCGCCCGCGCCACCGTCCTCGGCTGCCCCGGCCCCGGCACCGTCGCCCTTGCCCGCTCCGTCTTCGCCCGCTCCCTCTGCGCTCGTGTCGTCCACGCTCGCGCCGCCGTCCTCGGCCGTCGCCTCGTCGTCCGCCGTTGTGGACGTGCCGTTTCCGACGCCCCCGGCCCCGGGAACCGCTTTCCGTACCGTGCTGCGCCCCACTGGCCCCACCCCTCCCCCTCGTGCGCCTGACATGACACGGGCCCGTCCCGCGTCAAGTCAGACGCTCGACGGGCCCGCAGGGTTACCTACTTGGCGCACTCGACCTTGTCCGCCGTGGACTTGTCGACCGTGGCCGGCACGGTCGTCGGGGCCGTGAGCGAGACGCCCGCGCCCTTGAAGTCCTTGCCCAGAGTCAGGGTCATCGTCGGCAGACCCTGGGAATTGGTGACGCTCTCTCCCGGCTTCAGGGCCGTCCCCGGCAGCCCCATGATGGCGGCGAGCTTGCGTGCCTGGGCGGCCTGCTCGGGCCCGTACTCGAGCGTCGTCCTGGTGAGCGCCGCCGGGGCGTTGCCCGCGTTCTCGGACTTCGTCACGCCCTCCTCGACCTGGAGCCAGCTGAGAGTGGCCTGTGCGCTGCCGGACTTGGCTCCGCCGTTCATGACCTGCACCCGCACCTCGGAGGCCGCGGACTGGGTGCCCTTGAGGCGGGCCGCCGCGGCCGCCGCCGCCGCGTTCTTCGACGCCTGCGCCTGCTCCTTCACCTCGGTGAAGGACACGTCGTCCTTGATCATCTGGAAGACGGTGGGCGCCGTCGCCCGGTTCAGGACGACCGTGGCCTTGACCTTCTCCGCCGGGTTGTCGACGACGGGCACCGTGGCGAAGGTCAGGTTCTTGGTGTTGAGCTTGCCCAGCTCCAGGCCGAGGTCCTTGAGCTTGGTGATGCTGTCCAGCTGGGAGTCGACGGTGAGCGCCTTCGTGCCCGCCTCGGCCAGCTTGATCATCTTGGTGGGGCTGGTGAGCGTGTCGTTCGACTTCAGCTTGCGCATCAGCGAACCGAGGAACTGCTGCTGGATCGCGATCCGGCTCAGGTCACCGCCGAAGCCCACCGAGTGCCGGGTGCGCAGGAACGCCAGCGCCTGCTCGCCCTGGACGGTGTGCGTGCCCTCCGGCAGCTTCAGATGCGAGTCCGGGTCGTCGATGTCCTTGGCCAGACACACCTCGACCCCGTCGACCGCCGTCGTCAGCGTCTTGACCGCGTTGAAGTCGGCCACCATGAAGTTGTCCGGGGTGACCCCGGTCAGCTCGGTCACCGTGCGCATGGTGCAGCTGGGCGTACGGCCGTCCTGGCCGAGGCTGGTGTTGAAGCGGACGCCCTGCGTGCCCTTGATGACCTCGCTGGTGCCGTCCTCCTGCTCGGTCGGGCAGTCCGGGACGTCCACGATCAGGTCGCGCGGGATGCTGAGCGCGGTCGCGTTCGTGCGGTCCTTGGAGACGTGCAGCAGGATCGTCGTGTCGGCGTGGCCCACGCTGCCGGAGTCGCCGTAGCCCTCGTTGCCCGAGCCGGTGCGCTTGTCGGTGCCGATCACCAGCAGGTTGATCGCCTTGTCCTTGCTGAAGCCACCGGTGCCCGCGCCGTCGTCGGAGACGGAGGTGATGTTGTCGTTGAGGTGCTCCAGGTAGAGGTAGGCCGCACCGGCGGTACCCAGCAGCACGAAGGACATGATCCCGCCGGTCCACAGCAGGACCTTCTTGGCCTTCGACTTCCTCTTCGCGGGCCGGCGCCCGCGCCTGCCCGGCGCGGGCTCCTCCGGCGCACCCCGTCGCCGGCGCGGTCCCGGCACCTCCGGGGCCTCCCGGTCGGGAGCCGTCGTACGGCTGCCGGAAGCGGCCTCGGGGGCGGCCGGTGCGCCGCTCGCCGCAGGGGCGGCACGTCTGCGAGGTCCGGGCACCGCCGACTGCGGTGCGGAAGGGCTCAGTCGCAGTTCGTATTCGCCGGTGTCCGGATTGAGTACCCACTGGTCTGCGGGGTCGATGTTCTCCACCCGCCCACGGCCTTGCGCGTCCACGGTTGTCGTAATCCTCCGTCGGGGCCACGCGGCGCCTTTACCCCCACTAGGCGCTCGGGTCTCGGTCACACAGTGCACGACCCCAGAACGGGTCCTCAGGCCGGGTGCACCGGATCGCTCACACTAGCCGCCAAGTTCGGCGCGGAGCGACGACGGTGACAAATTCCACGTCCCTACAACCGGGCAATCCGGGCTATTTCCTTGAACTGGAGTTCGCCGTGGCCGGCCCGCTTGGGAAGCGCTTTACCCACGGCTGTGCGCACGGCTCACGCGCAGGTGTGATCGCCTGCCGTGTTCCCTTCGAAACTCGGCTCCGACGGACTCGGCGACGTGTACTTATCGTGATCGGGCGACTCCGAAGAGGCGGAATTCCCCGGCTTCGCGGACCTCCCCGGCTCCCCCTCTTCCCCCGGTGTTCTCCCGGTGACGGCGACCGGCGCGTCCGTCCGCAGCCGCTCGAAGAGCTTCTTCGCGGCGGGCTCCACGAGTTGGTCGCGATTCGCGTCGTTGACATACGACTCCCGTGGAACAGTCAGAAATCGCACCTGTTCGGTGGGAATGTCGCGCAGGCCGCGCACGAGTTCGTAGAGACCGCGCAGACTCGCCAGATCCGGGTCGGTGGTGAGAGCGGACGTGGCCGCGTCCAGCACCGGATACAACTTCACCGGATTCAGCAGGACGTCATTGCTCTGTGCCTTGTTGACGAGCGCCCCGAGGAATCGTTGCTGCCGCTCCATCCGGTCGGTGTCGCTGCCGTCGCCGAGGCTCTTGCGGGCGCGGACATAGCCGAGGGCCTGTTCACCGTCGAGCGTCACCCGCCCCGCGGGCAGCCGCAGTCTGGCCGCCTTGTCGCTGATCGGCTCCTTCAGGCACACCTCGACCCCGTCGAGCGCGTCGACCATCTTCTTGAAACCATGGAAGTCGACGACGACGTGATGGTCGATCCGGATGTCCGTCAGCTTCTCGACCGTCCGGATCGTGCACGCCGAACCGCCCGTCTGGAACGAGTAGTTGAACATCGCGAACCTCGGCGCCGACCGGGAACCGTCCGGCCGGCGGCAGGCCGGTACGTCCACCATGAGATCGCGGGGTATCGACACGGCCGTCGCGCTCTGCCGCCCGGCGGACAGATGCAACAGGATCGTCGTGTCCGACCGCTCAGTCCCTGAATCCCGTCCGTACGCGCTGTTGCCGTCCCCCGCGCGCGAGTCCGAACCGATCAGCAGCACGTTCTGCGCGTCCTTCACCAGCGCGGTCGGCCGCTCCTTGGCGTACCGCGCCAGCTCCGCCGCGGCGGCCTCGTCCGGCGTGATGTTCCCGTCGAGCTTCGCGTACACCACCCACCCGGCGACCCCGGTCCCCACCACCAGCAGCCCCAC
>NZ_JARGEF010000353.1:0-6238 GCF_033794725.1 Streptomyces sp. ID05-39B
GCGTGACGTGCAGGTGCGGGCGGGGTTCGCCGGGGACCGGGCCGAGCGGGCGGGCGCTCCAGGAGGCGCCGCCGCTCTCGGAGATCTCCGGCCGCACGCCGAAGGCCAGCCGGATCGCCTCGGCGAGGCCGTGCCGGGTGCCGCGCACCCGGTGCAGGTAGGCGGCGGCGGCGACCGCGGCCCGCAGCCGTTCCTCGGGTTCGGTGCCGTCGGTCTCGGCGCCGACCCAGCCGGCCAGCCAGCGGGTGAAGTCGACGGGGGCCAGGGCGGGGTCGAAGTAGGCGGGGAGGCAGTCGAGGACGTTGTGGAACGGGGCGATCACCTCGTCGAGTCCGGCGACGAACCGCTGGGCGAGGTCGTCGTCGGCGAACACGGCGGGCAGCATCGCGCCGATCGGCGCGGACGAGCCGAGCCCGTCGACCGAGCCCCTCACCGGAGTACCCCGCTCGCCGGTGCGGCCGGGTTCATGAGCCGTCTCCGATCACGCGGACGCGGTGGTCGTAGGAGAAGACCAGGGCGGGTGCGGACAGGTCGATACGATCGGTGGCGTCGCCGCGTTTGCCGGTGAGCGGGTCGGCGGGGTGCAGGGTGACCTGGTCGACGAGTTCGACGCCGGGGACGCGCTGCAGGACGGCGAAGACCTCGCCGGACTGGACGGGCCGCCCGAAGGGCCAGCCGCGGCCGTCGGTGCCGCCGGTGAGCGGGTCGAGGTGCCGGTAGAGGGCGTCGTGGGCCTTGCGGCGCACCCGGTCGGTGTCGACGCCGCGGAAGGCGTGCACGGTGGCGACGACGGTGACGCCCTGGTAGTACGGCGGTCCGACGGCCAGCCGGGTGCCGATCAGGCGGCGTTCGTCGAGGTGCCGGGTGATGCGGTCCAACAGGGTGTCACCGGGGACCAGTTGCTCGAAGCGGAGCCGTCCGCCCGGATCGGGCACGGCCTGCGGCACCACCAACACCCGCACCGCGTAGGCCCCGTGCTCATCGGGGTCGCCTTCGAGGCAGGTGATGCGGGCCGTCTCGGGGGCGGCGCGGCGGGCCAGTTCCTCGTAGTCGCGCAGGGTGACGGCACGCTCCTGGGCGCGCAGGGTGACGGGCGCGCGCACCTTGGCCTCGTCCACGGTCTCGCCGTCGACCCCACCGCGCGCGGCCTCCCGGTTGACGACCTCGGAGATGTACGGCACGGAGGTGCGCAGCACCTGTACGGAGCCGCGGGCCACGTTGCCGGCCCGGCCGCCGCCGGTGCGGTAGCGGCGGGCGCGGATCACCGAGCCCTTGGGGGCGACGGCGCCGTACTGGCGGAGCGTGCCGTCGGGTTCGCGCACGGACGGGCCGAAGGCGATCTCGCCGGTCGCCGCGTCGAGGGTGACATGCCGGTCGGCGGGGCCGGACGCGGCGAAGTGCGGGACGACCCGCCAGTCGGTCCAGCCCTCGTGCCCGGCGGTCTGCAGGAGCAGGGGCGGGTCGTCGCCGACGACCGGGGCGTGGGCCAGGCGCAGGCGCTGGCCGGGCAGGCCGGTCGACTCGCCGAGCGCCTCGTCGTACACCGTCTCGGCGTGGACCGTGGGGGCGGTGCCGCCGACCGTGAAGGCCTCGGCGGAGCGCACGGTGGGCGAGGTGGTGTAGAAGGGCTGGCCGGTGAGCGGTTCGGTGACACGGCAGCGCAGCCAGCCGGCCTCCTGGCCGCCGGAACGGGACAGGACATGGCCCGCGGGGACGTGCAGGACGACCTCGCCGGGCCGGTTGAGGCCGCCGGTGCCGTCACGGTCGACCTCGCAGGACTGCCAGCCGTCCTCCGTCCACGCCTCCCAGACCAGCGGCGGCTGGCGCGGGTCCACGCCGACGCCGTCGACCCGGCTGTCGAGTTCGAGGGCGACCGCGCAGTGCGGGACGGCCGCGGTCAGGCCGAGCAGCATGCAGTCGCCGGGCTGCGGGGCCTCCGAGAAGCACAGCAGGTCCTTGCCCTCGACGAGGTCGGTGGTCCGGTCGGCGACCGGCTCGCCCTGGTGCTGCACGACGAGGTGACGCAACTCGCACGGTACGACGGACAGTTCGCGTTCCGTGGCGAAGACCACCGCCTCCTCGCTCTCCGTGCGCACGGTCGCCACCTCGGTGCCCACCGGCAGCAGCACGGTCTCCTCCTGCGGCGCCGACAGCCAGAAGGTGACGTCGGCGCGGGCCGCGGACGGCGGGAACAGGTGGATGCCGACCAGGTCGAGGAAGGCGAGGTGGTTCTTCTCCGGGACCCGGTTGAGGCGGTAGACGATCTGGTCGGCCATGTGGGCGACCGTCTCGACGAGGGTGACGCCGGGATCGGAGACGTTGTGGTCGGTCCACTCCGGGGCGCGCTGCTGGATGTAGCGCTTGGCGTCGTCGACGAACTGCTGGAAGCGGCGGTCGTCCAGATTGGGGGAGGGCAGAGCCATCAGCGGTCGCTTTCAAAGGCCGTACCCGAGGAGGCCGGGGAGTCCGGCTCGTCGTGGGACGGAATGACGTAGAAGGGGAAGACGAGGCTGCGCGGGTTGTTCGTGCCGCGGATCGCGTAGCGGACGTCGATGAACAGCACGCCCTGCTCGGCGCCCGCGGTGACCTCGACGTCGGTGACCTCGATGCGCGGCTCCCAGCGGTCGAGGCTGGCGTACACCTCGTGCTGGATGCGGCCCGCGGTGGACTCGTTGACCGGGGCGAAGACGAGGTCGTGGATGGCGCAGCCGAACTCCGGACGCATCGGGCGCTCGCCCGGCGCGGTCGCCAGGACCAGCCGGATCGCCTCCTCGATCTCGCGTTCGCCGCTGACCAGGGCGATGCCCCCGGTGGGGCCGATGCGCAGCGGGAACGCCCAGCCCGATCCGACGAATTGCTCGGCCATCAGAGGGCCACCTGCCTTCTCCTGGTGTTCACGGCGTGCCGTCGGGGTGTCGTCACGGCAGCGGGTAGGGCTTGGCGTTGACGAGTACGGCGCCCTGGAGCATGACCGTCGCGGCCCGGATGCCCACGTTGGTGGTGGAGTTGACCTGGACGGTGGTGCCCGCGCTGAGCGTGGCGGCGCCGAGCGCCTTGAGGTTGAGCAGGCCCGCCGCGTCCACCGACACCACGCCCGTCAGTGACCTGATGTTGACCAGGCCGCCCCTCAGGGTGAGGGAACCGCCGCTTCTGATGGCGAGGTTGCGGCCGGCGCTGAGGGTGAGGTCGGTGCCCGCCTTCACGGTCACCGACCGGGAGCCGGTGATGCTGACGGCGCCCTTGCTGTCGACGGTGATCTCGGTCTTCGTCCGGTCCAGGTTGATGACGAGCCGGTCGTCGCCGGACGTCACCCGCACGCCCTGCTTGCGGCCGCCGGTCTTCTGGCTGAGCAGGTCGACACGGTTGCCGTCCCGGTCGGACAGGGTGTGCCGGGCGGCCCGGCGCCGCGCCCCGTCGTGCAGGGGCACGTCCCTGACGGGCGTCGGCTTGTCCTTGCCGTTGTAGAGGCCGCCGATGACGTACGGGCGGTCCAGGGCGCCCCGGTCGAAGGCGACCAGCACCTCGTCGCCCACGTCGAGCGGGAAGATGGAGCCGCCGTCCTTGCCGCCCCACTGCACGACCCGCGTCCAGTCGCTGACGTAGGCGTCGTCCAGCCACGGGAACTGGAGCTTGACCCGGCCCTGCTTGAGCGGGTCCAGGATGTCGGTGACCAGGGCGTTCGCGGTGCCGGGCAGGCGCAGGCCGTTGTGCGGGTCGCCGCCGCCGGACGCCAGCCCGTACAGGGACCGCCACTGCCGGCCGCTGACGGTGACCCACGCCTCGTAGTGCCGGCCGTCGCCGAAGACGTGCCGTACGGACGTCGCCGTGTACTTGCCCTCGAAGGGGGCGCCCACGTCGGCGAGCGTGACGGGCAGGCCGGGCCGCAGCTTCGGGGTGCCGCGCGCGACGACCTCCAGCTCGGCGAACGAGCCGGTCACCTCGTCGGCGAGGGCCTCCGCGGCGAACTTCACCTCGGACTGCCGGTCGTAGGGCTGTTGCGCGTCGACCAGTTTCGCCGGCTTGAACTTGGCGGCGGCCTCGCCGGGCGTCGTGCCGATGCTGATGCCCGGGTTGGTCTTCGCCGGTGCGGTCGCGGTGAGCTTCTTCTTCGTCGTGACGTCCCAGCCGCGCGCCTCGACCGTGGCGACCTGTTCGGCGGAGGTGACGGCGGCCCGCAGCCGCAGGATGTCCGTCCCGGCCTCCAGGACGAACGGGCTCCTGTCGCCGGGCGTGGAGGTGGCCGGCGCGCCGGAGGCGGGGTCCGGGCGCACGAACTGGAACTTCCCCTTCGCATCGACCGACATGACCATCTCGTTCTCGTCGGCGAGCCGGGCCAGGAAGTCCCAGTCGGTGACGTTGGCCTGGCTGATGAACTCGTAGACCGTCTTCGTGGCCTGGATCCGCCCGACCGGCACACCGTCCTGCGCGGCCAGCTTGCGCGCGATGTCGGAGGCGCTCTGGTTGCGGTAGGCGGCGACGCGGCGCTGACGCATCAGCCGGTGACCGTGGTCGTAACCGCGGATCACGGTGAAGGAGCCGGTGCCGTCGTAGTCCGCCTCCAGCCCGCACACCTCCCCCGTGAACAGGGGGTTCGCGGCGCCCTGACCGTCGGCGACGGGCGCCAGGACGACCGGCGTGCCGAACTTCACGCCCAGCTTGGCGAGCACCTGGTGGTGGGGGTCGCGGAAGGTGAGCCGGAACGCGGCCGGCACCCCGAGACCCTGGTCCACCCACCCCTCGACGAGGAGCGGGGCGAAGTCGGCAGGCAGCGGCCGGCCGCCCAGGGTGACCTGGATGACGCTCGAATACGCCGACTGCACCATCAGAAACGCACCTCCTCGACGGCGGGCAGCACCAGTTCGGTGCCGTTGGCCAGCCGGTTCGGGTCGTCGATGCCGTTGACCTCGGCGATGGTCCGCCAGGCCGCCGTGTCGCCGTACTCCCGCCAGGCCAGCGACTGCAGGGAGTCCCCCGCCACGACCCGGTGCACGCGCTGCGCGGTCAGCGCGCCCGACGTCGGGTTCTGCCCCTTCGTCTTGCTGGGGATCTCGTGCAACCGCACCTGACAGGTCGCCCGGATGGGCACGCCCGTCGTCCCGAACAGCGAGTAGCTGACATCGACACTGCTGACGTACGAGGTGAAGCGGGCCGTCGAGAACGAACCCCACTGGAACACCACCCACGGCGGCGACGGCTGCTTCGCGGCGATGCTCTTCGTCGTCACCTCGCAGCATTCGAGGAGTGACTCGACCTTCTTCAGGACCGTGTTGCTGCCCGGCTTGTCCGAGGAGTCCAGGAAGATCTCGACGGTCATCTCGCGCGGCTCAGGACCCATGAACTCCGGTACGGAACCGTCGCGGACGGCCGCCGTCGGGGTCACCTTCCACTGGGCGCGGCGGCCCAGCTGGAGCTGCGACGGGTTGAAGTCGAACGCGAACGACCTGATGAGCCCGCCCGGTGTGGTGCTCGAACCGACGGGCGGCTCGTGGATCGCCAGCGTGGCCCGCACGAGGCTCTTGCCCGCGCCGCCCTTGCTTCCCTTGGCCATGACGTTGCTCCCCTGCGCTCAGTCCGTGAAGCCGTGGTGGGTGATCTCCAGGACCTCCGTCGCGACGCCCGGATTCGCCGGGTCCAGCGACGGGCCCTGCCAGCTGACCGGCAGCACGTCGATCAGGCCCCACTTCGCCACCTCGGAACCGTCCGCGCGCAGCGCCGCGATCTGGGCCGTCGGCCGGGTCACGCCCGTGGTGACCGACGAGATCCACTTGGCGACCTTGGTGGTGTCCGGGGTGAGGGGCCGGGTCAGCCGGATCGTGGAGAAGGTGACGCGCGACGGGAGCTGCCAGACGAACCCGTTGTTGCCGCCCTCCTGCCGCTGCTCGATCTCCACCTGGGAGGACAGCCCCTCGCACCCGTTGAAGAATCCGAGGCTCTCCCCGTCGATGGTCAGGGTGAAGAAGATGGTGGAGCCCGGGTCGAGATCGCGGGACATCGAGGGGCCTTTCTGGTTCAGCGGGGGCGGCGGGGCGAGGAGTCGGGAGGCGGTCAGTGCCGGGGGTCGCGGAGGCGCCCGACGCGCTCGCGGTCCAGGCGGAGTTCGGTACGCAGAAGGCGGGTGATGCGCCCCGTCAGACGGTGCGTCAGCTCGTCCAACTGGAAGTCGGTGAGCGCCCGGGGGTCGAAACCACCCCGCGGGACCTCCGAGTGGGCGGGCGCCGGGGGGCTCTCGGAGGAGGGG
>NZ_JARGEF010000354.1:0-6211 GCF_033794725.1 Streptomyces sp. ID05-39B
GTCACCAACCAGCCCCCGCCCCTGACCCCGTACGACGCCTCCGACGACGTGGCCCTGCTGGAGGGGCTGCGGCGCGAGGGCGCCGGGTGGGCGGAGTCCGGCCTGCGCCGGCTCGGGCTGCGGGCCGGCGGTCCCGAGGCGCAGGAGTGGGGCGAGCTGGCCAACCGGCACGAGCCGGTACTGCGCACGCACGACCGGTACGGCCACCGCGTCGACGAGGTCGACTTCCACCCCTCCTGGCACGAGCTGATGCGGGTGGCGGTCGCCGAGGGCATCGCCGGGGCACCCTGGGCGGACGGCCGGCCCGGCGCCCATGTGGCCCGCACGGCCGGCGGCCTGGTGTGGGGGCACACGGAGGCCGGCCACGGCTGCCCCACCTCGATGACGTACGCCGCCGTCCCCGCCCTGCGCCGCCAGCCGGAGCTGGCGAAGGTGTACGAGCCCCTGCTGACCAGCCGCGAGTACGACCCGGGGCTGCGGGTGCCGACCCAGAAGCGCGGGCTGCTCGCCGGCATGGGGATGACCGAGAAGCAGGGCGGATCGGACGTCCGGACGAACACCACGACGGCCACGCCCACCGCCGAACCCGGGATGTACACCCTGCGCGGCCACAAGTGGTTCACCTCGGCGCCGATGTGCGACGTGTTCCTGGTCCTCGCCCAGGCCCCGCACGGCCTGTCCTGCTTTCTGGTGCCGCGCGTGCTGCCCGACGGCACCCGCAACCCCTTCCGCATCCAGCGGCTCAAGGACAAGCTCGGCAACCGCTCCAACGCGTCCTCCGAGCCGGAGTTCGACGGGACGGTGGCCTGGCTGGTCGGGCCCGAGGGCCAGGGCGTGAAGACGATCATCGAGATGGTCAACTGCACGCGCCTGGACTGCGTGATGATGTCGGCGGCCCTGATGCGCAAGACGCTCGTCGAGGCCGGCCATCACGCGCGCCACCGCGGCGCGTTCGGCGCGCGGCTGCTCGGCCAGCCGCTGATGCGCAACGTCCTGGCGGACCTGGCGCTGGAGTCCGAGGCCGCGACGACGCTCACCCTGCGGCTGGCCGGGGCCGCCGACCGGGCGGTGCGCGGAGCCGACGGCCCGCAGGACGAGCGGGCCTTCCGGCGGATCGCGACGGCCGTCGGCAAGTACTGGGTGACCAAGCGGGGACCGGCCTTCACCGCGGAGGCGCTGGAATGCCTCGGCGGCAACGGCTACGTGGAGGAGTCGGGCATGCCCCGGCACTACCGCGAGGCTCCCCTGCTGTCGATCTGGGAGGGCTCGGGCAACGTCAACGCCCTCGACGTGCTGCGGGCGCTGACCCGTGAACCCGCCACCGCGGACGCCTTCTTCGCCGAACTCGCCCTGGCGCACGGGGCGGACGCCCGGCTGGACGCGGCCGTGGCCCGGCTCAGGTCCGGGCTGGGCGAGGTCACGCAGTCCGGGGCCCGTCGGCTCGTGGAGCGGATGGCGCTGACCCTCCAGGCGTCCCTGCTGGTCCGGCACGCCCCGCCCGCGGTCGCCGACGCGTTCTGCGCGACCCGGCTCGACGGCGACTGGGGGCACTCCTTCGGCACCCTGCCCGACAGCGCCGACCTCGACGGGATCCTGGGGCGGGCGCTGCCGCCCGTCAGCTAGAGGGAGGCTTTCAGTTAGAGGTTGTCACGGAAACTATTGACACTCCAATCGGCACTGAGTTACAACTTATAACGGACGCGAAAGTACGTAACTCAGTGGGCCCATGGAGGTCATCGTGAACGCCGAAGAACTCGTCGAGGTCGTTCTGCCGGGCAAGGTCGAGCCCGACGGACTCCAGCTCCGGCACGGCACCGTGCCCACCCCGGGCGCCGGACAGGTCGTCATCCGGATGGAGGCGACCGGCGTCTCCTTCGCCGAGCAGCAGATGCGCCGCGGCCGGTACTACGACCAGCCGCCGTTCCCCTTCGTGCCCGGCTACGACCTCGTCGGCACCGTCCTCGCGGCCGGCCCGGGCGTCGAGCCCGGCCTCACCGGCGCCCGGGTGGCCGCGCTCGTCAAGGTCGGCGGCTGGGCCAGCCACGTCCTCGTCGACGCGGCCGACGTGGTGCCGGTGCCCGCCGGGGTGGGCGCCGCGGAGGCCGAGACCCTGGTGGTCAACGGCATCACCGCCTGGCAGATGCTGCACCGCAAGGCACGGGTCCGCGCCGGCCAGACCGTGCTGGTGCACGGGGCCAACGGCGGCGTCGGATCGGTACTGGTCCAGCTCGCACGGGCGGCGGGCGCCCAGGTGATCGGCACGGCCTCCGCCCGCCACCACGACGCACTGCAGGAGAAGGGCGTGGAACCCGTCGACTACCGCACCGACGACATCCCCGCGCGCGTGCGCGCCCTCGCCCCCGGCGGGGTGGACGCCGTGTTCGACCACGTCGGCGGCCCCGGCATCGTCGACTCCTGGCGCCTTCTCGCCCCGGGCGGCACGCTCGTCTCCTACGGCAGCGCCTCCACCCGCGACGACGAGGGGTCCGGTCAGCTGCCCGTGCTCAGACTGCTCGGCCGGGTATGGCTGTGGAACGCCCTGCCCAACCGGCGCCACGCCTGCTTCTTCAACGTGTGGGCCGGGCGCGCCCTGTCCCGCGACCGCTTCCGGGCCCGGCTGCGCGCCGACCTCACACAGGTCTTCACCGCCCTCCAGCGCGGCGAGGTCACCGCCCAGATCGCCGCCCAGCTGCCGCTCGCGCGCGTCGCCGACGCCCTGCGGCTGGCCGAGTCCGGAACCGTCGCCGGAAAGGTCGTGCTCAACCCGTAGCGCGCCGCCGTCCCGCCCGATCGGACGTACCCACCGCCACCGCCGCTCGCGGCCGGGGTCTGGAGACCTGGCTGAGCGACCTCGAGGCAGCGGCCGAGGCCCGCTCCTGACACCGACGGCCCAAGGCCCCCGCTCAGCCCGTCGACCGCCCCCGCACCGCGTCGAAGAGGGCCCACTCCACACCCCACCGGTCCATCCGGCGGCGCTCCATCCGACCGCGCACGTACCGGCAGCCGGCCAGCGGCAGGGCCGCCACCGTGACGCCCGCCAGGCCACCCACGAGCATCGCCCGCACCCTGGCCTGGGCGGCGGTGGCAGGCTCCGTGACCATGCGGCCCCGGCGATCCGTCCACACCGTCACCGTGGTACCGACGGCACTGCCCGGGACGACCCTGGCGTGACCGGTGTGCGCGGAGCCGTCGGGCCCGGTCCAGCCGACCTCGGCCCAGACCCGCTCACTGGAACGGACGGTGGGCTTTCCCGGCGCCCGCTCGGTCAGCCGGCCGGCGACCGGCCGCCACTCGACGCGCTCGCGGGCCAGACTCTGTTCGACGGACCGGGCGGCGGTCCAGCCGGCCAGTGCCCCGCACAGGACGGTGAGCGTCCAGGCGCCGAGCACGACCCAGGCCTCCACCGTGTCGGAGCGCCGCTTGAGCGGGTTGCGCCGCCAACGCCACAGCCACACCCTCGGACCACGGAACGCCATCGAAGGCCGCCTCCTCATGAGCGCATGAACATCCCGGCCTCCCTCCCATACGGGTCCGGCGGTCCGGATGCTCAGGACGAGTCCTGCGTCCCGACGGTGCCACGGACCGGGCCGCCGTGCGGGTCCCCTGCGGCAAGGTGGCCGACACCTTGCGGTCCCGCCCCGTCGTCGCCGCTGTGACCTGCGGCGATGCCCGTCCCAGGGGTGACTGTCAGTGGCTGGGTGCAGACTGGCCGGTGGTTGCGACAAGGACGTCACAACACAGTGGAGGAGACCGGCATGACCGAGGTACTGCTCGCCGTGGGCACGCGCAAAGGTCTGTTCATCGGGCGCAGGCGCGGGGCCACATGGGAGTTCGACGAATCCCCCTACTTCAACGCACAGGCGATCTATTCGGTCGCGATCGACACCCGTGGCGACCGCCCCCGGCTCCTCGCGGGCGGGGACAGCGCCCACTGGGGCCCGTCGGTGTTCCACTCCGACGACCTCGGCCGCACCTGGACCGAACCGGCGAAGCCGGCCGTCAAGTTCCCCCAGGACACACAGGCTTCGCTGGAGCGGGTGTGGCAACTGCACCCGGCGGCGGGCGAGCCGGACGTGGTGTATGCGGGCACGGAACCGGCCGCGCTGTACCGCTCCGAGGACCGCGGGGAGAGCTTCGACCTGGTCCGCCCGCTGTGGGAGCATCCGACGCGCTCCCAATGGGTGCCGGGAGGAGGCGGCGAGGGCCTGCACACGGTGCTCACCGACGAGCGGGACCCGCGGGCGGTGACGGTGGCCGTGTCGACGGCCGGCGTGTTCCGCACCGCCGACGGCGGCGCCAGCTGGGCCCCCTCCAACTCCGGTGTCTCCGCGGTGTTCCTGCCCGATCCGAACCCGGAGTTCGGCCAGTGCGTGCACAAGGTCGCGCGGGACGCGGCGAACCCGGACCGGCTGTACCTGCAGAACCACTGGGGCGTGTACCGCAGCGACGACGCGGGCGCGCACTGGAGCGACATCGGCGCCGGCCTGCCGTCCACCTTCGGCTTCGCCGTCGCCGCGCACCCCCACCGCGGGGACACGGCCTACGTTTTCCCGATCAACGCCGACGCGGACCGCGTGCCCGCCGACCACCGCTGCCGGATCTACCGGACCTCCGACGCGGGCAAGAGCTGGCAGCCCCTCACGGCCGGCCTGCCACAGGAGGACCACTACGGCACCGTGCTGCGCGACGCGCTCTGCACGGACGACGCGGACCCGGCCGGCGTGTACTTCGGCAACCGCAACGGCGAGGTGTTCGCCTCGGCCGACGACGGCGACACCTGGCGGCAGGTGGCCTCGCACCTGCCGGACGTGCTCTGTGTGAGGGCGTCGGTGGTCGGATGAGTCGCGCCCGGCCATGACGGCCTGCCGTCGGGCCCGACGGGCCCGCCCCGTCCGGCCCGTCCGTCCTCTCCGTACGGCGGCGGGCACCGTGGACCGGTGCCCGCCCGGTCTCAGCTGACGTAGTCGGTCGGAAGCGTGCGGTAGCCCGCCACCTCCTCCGGCACCTGGAGACTCTGCGCCCGAGCCGACGCCACCAGGGAGTTGAGCAGGCTGCTCATGGCCTGAGAGAGGGCCTCACCGTTGTCGCCACCGGGGTCCTCCGCGATGTACGCGGCCGCGGTCGCGATGGTGCTCAGGACCGACTCGCTGGCGTCACCGAAACCGTAGGTGATGATGTGCGGCCAGGGCTTCCAGGAGCGGTCCTGGAGCGCGTCCAGGTGCTGCTTCCACGCGCCGGACGGCTTGTCGGTGGGCAGTCCGTCGGTCAGCAGGAACACGACGGGCCTCAAAACCTGGACTCCGTCCCCGGCCAGGGCGCTGACGTCCTCGGTGATCCGGGCCCTCAGCAGTTCGCACATCGGCCCCACGTTGGTCCAGCCGCCGCAGCTGACCGTGGGCAGGGACTCCAGCGCCTCGATGTCCGTCATCGACGCCACCACGTGCGGCATCGTGTTGAACGAGACCACCGACAGATGGATGAACTCCGACAGTTGAGGGGTGGTGTAGAGGGTGTCGTAGATCGTCAACAGTGTCTCGTTGAGCAGCCGCTCGTACGGTTTCATCGATGTGGAGGTGTCCAGGACCAGGTAGGCCGGCAGGCCCTTGGTCTTGAAGGCGGTGAAGTCCACCGCTTCCTCGGTGTGTTCGGACATGTTCTCTTCTCTTTCTGTGCCGGCGGGTCTTTCCGTGCCGGCACGGATGCGGGACGGCGGGTGTGCGGGTGGGGGTCAGATCCAGCCCAGGACGTACCGGGCGATGCACAGTGCGGCGATCAGCGCGCAGAACGCGCAGAGGAGCATCGTGATGACGGGGTGACGCCGTGGGCGGCGTGAGGCGGCGGCCTGGGACGTGCGCCCACTCCCGCCGCGCGCCATCGCCGCGCGACGGGCGGCGGCCCGGGAGGTGGACCGGGCCGCGGGCCGGGGGGTGTGGGAGGTGGGCGTGGGCGGCAAGGAGCCCGGCGTCGGGGTGGCGCCCGTGCCGGAGCCGCCCGTCGCGGACGCGGACCCGGAACCCGGACCGGGCCGGCCCGAGCCACTGGAGGAGGGCGAGGGCTTGGGGGCGGAAGCCGGTGACCGTGCCGCCGAACGGTCGCGGAGGTTCACCGATCCCGTCACGTTCGACGCGGCGGCGCCGTCCGTTCCCGACGCACCCGAGGCGGCACGGGTGGTCCCGGAGCGGGCGCCGCCGCATGGCCGAACGTGACCTGT
>NZ_JARGEF010000355.1:0-6208 GCF_033794725.1 Streptomyces sp. ID05-39B
GGCAGCACCAGCCCCAGTGCCCCCTCGCGCACCACCCACGTCCGCCGCCGTACCGGCCCCGCCACCGCCGCGTCGGCCCGGTAGCGGAAGTCCGCCCCGGACACCGTCACCGTGCGGCCCCGGGCCTCCAGCGGGGACGCCTCCGCGCCCACCGACACCGGCCGGACCCGCACCACCGCCGTGCCGGAGGCGCCCGGGGTCACCGAGACGGCCTCCACCGGCTGGCCCAGGTCGACGAGGGTCACCCCGTCGACCTCGATCCGCAGCCGCGTGGGGCCTGGGGCCGCCGGGGCCGGGGCGGGCCGGGACGGCACCAGCGTGCGCACGAGGGACTGGCAGGTCCGCAGCCAGGGCCGTATCCCGCCCGGATCGCGCTGTTCGTCCTGGCCGGCGAGCGGCGGGATCCGCAGCGTGCCCAGGACGACCCCGTCGCTGTCGTCGACGAGCAGGTCCAGGCGGCGCTCGGCGCCGTCCAGGACGGCCCGCGCCGCCGCCACGGTCCCCAGGGGCACCCCCAGGGACTGCGCGACGCTCAGGGCGCCACCCACGGGCACCACGGACAGCACGCATTCGGCCAGCTCCCGCCGCCGGTGCAGCAGGGTCACCGCGCGCAGCAGCGCACGGTCGTCACCGATCACGACGGGCCGCCGCGAGCCCCGGCGCGCGAGGACGCGGGCAAATTCCTCCGCGTCCTCCGGGAGGCACACTTTCGTGGCCGCACCCGCGCTGAGCACGTCTTTCGCGATCCGTACGGACTCTCCGTCCGTCCTCCGGGCGACCGGATCGATGATCACCAGCAGCTGGTCCGGCGTCGCGAAAGTCGCCACCTCGGTCCTGCCTCGCTTCCTCGGGTAGCATCTTTGTGCAAGAGCCCCTTGCGCTATTGCGCCAGGGGCTTCGTCTATTCCGGGGCATCCGGGTCCGACGGTGTGCGGCCGACGACGGTCGCTCGGCGGCCGAAGGCGGTCGCTGTACCGCGACCGACGACGGTCGTGGTGCACGCGGTGGTGAGAGCCTCCGCGTACGCCCCTGACCCTGGACATGCCCCACCCGGAAGGGGTGTACGCGCGTGCCCGCACTTGTGCTGCTCGGTGCTCAGTGGGGTGACGAGGGCAAGGGAAAGGCCACCGACCTGCTCGGCGGCTCGGTGGATTATGTAGTGCGTTACCAGGGTGGCAACAACGCCGGCCACACGGTCGTCGTGGGCGACCAGAAGTACGCATTGCATCTTCTCCCTTCCGGAATCCTGTCGCCCGGATGTACGCCCGTCATCGGAAACGGAGTCGTCGTCGATCCGTCGGTCCTGCTCTCCGAGCTGAGCGGTCTGAACGAGCGAGGCGTCGACACGTCGAAGCTGCTCCTCAGCGGCAACGCGCACATCATCACGCCCTACAACGTGACTGTCGACAAGGTGACGGAACGCTTCCTCGGAAAGCGGAAGATCGGCACCACGGGACGGGGCATCGGCCCGACCTACGCCGACAAGATCAACCGGGTCGGCATCCGCGTACAGGACCTGTACGACGAGTCGATCCTGCTGCAGAAGGTCGAGGCGGCGCTCGACGTCAAGAACCAGCTGCTCACCAAGCTCTACAACCGTCGCGCCATCGCGGTCGACCAGGTCGTCGAGGAGCTGCTGGCCTACGCCGAGAAGCTGCGGCCGTACGTCGCCGACACGGTCCTGGTGCTCAACCAGGCCCTGGAGGACGACAAGGTGGTCCTGTTCGAGGGCGGCCAGGGCACCCTCTTGGACATCGACCACGGCACGTACCCCTTCGTCACCTCGTCGAACCCGACCGCGGGCGGCGCCTGCACCGGCGCCGGCGTGGGCCCGACGAAGATCAGCCGGGTCATCGGCATCCTCAAGGCCTACACGACCCGGGTCGGCGCCGGACCGTTCCCGACGGAGCTGTTCGACGAGGACGGCGCGGCACTGCGCCGGATCGGCGGCGAGGTGGGTGTCACCACCGGCCGCGACCGCCGTTGCGGCTGGTTCGACGCGGTCATCGCCCGCTACGCGACCCGCGTGAACGGCCTGACCGACTTCTTCCTCACCAAGCTCGACGTCCTGACCGGCTGGGAGCAGATCCCGGTCTGCGTGGCGTACGAGATCGACGGCAAGCGCGTCGAGGAACTCCCGTACTCGCAGAGCGACTTCCACCACGCGAAGCCGATCTACGAGAACCTTCCGGGCTGGTCCGAGGACATCACGAAGGCCAAGACCTTCGAGGACCTGCCCAAGAACGCCCAGGACTACGTCAAGGCGCTGGAGGAGATGTCCGGCGCCCCGATCTCCGCGATCGGCGTGGGCCCTGGCCGGGACGAGACCATCCAGATCAACTCGTTCATCTAGAGGCCGGTCAGGGTCAGGTGCGGCGGCAGCCACGGCGGAGACGCCGGCTGCCGCCGCGCGCCCGGCGGCGCGGGCCGGTGGGTGTGACCGGCCCCGCGATGGGCGGTTCCGGGCCAGAGACACGCCGTGGAAGCGGGAGGTCGCCGGCCCGTATCTGCCCATCGGCGTCCGCCGGTCCGCCGGTCCGCCGGTCCGTCGGACCGCCGGCCCCCTCCGTCTCACCGGGAGTTGGCGCCGGCCCCCTCCGTCTCACCGGGAGATATGCCGCGAACAGGCATAGCCTGAAACTCACACCCCCGCGCGTCGACCAGGAGAAGGTGAGTGCGATGCGCGTACTGCTCAAGGCACGGATGGACACGGAGAAGGGCAACGAAGCCATTCACAACGGCACGCTGCCGAAACTGATTCAGGAGTTCGTGGAGCAGACCAAGCCCGAGGCGGCCTACTTCAGCTCCGACCAGGGCAAGCGCACCGCCTACCTGGTCTTCGACATGCAGGACAGCTCCCAGATGCCGGTGATCAGCGAGCCGTTCTTCCAGAACCTCGGCGCGGAGATCACCTACACGCCGGTCATGAACCTCGACGACGTGCAGAAGGGCCTTTCCCAGCTCGGCCGCTGAAGCCGGGCCTCCGACGGGTCAGTATCAGCTGAACACGATCATCGACCCCTGCGCCAGACTCCGCGTCGCCGCCGCGTGCAGTCCGAGCCAGACATGCCGTTCACGGGCGAACGGGCTCGGATCGTACGGCGGCGCGAGCGCCGGTTCCTCCAACTCCGTCGGGGCGGCCGGGGGCTGTGGCGCGGCCGGCGGATTGGCCGGATCGATGCCGATGGACGGGGCGACGTACTCCAGTTCCCGCAGCAGGGACTGCGCGGAGCCGAGCGGGCCGCCGCCGGCGAGGAGTTCGTCGTTGGAGAGGGGCTGGGGGAAGTCCACCGGGACGTAGGCGCCCGCGTGGTCGTAGTGCCAGACGAGGTGGGACTGCTGGGCGGTGGACTCGAACATCTCCAGGAGCTGCTCGTAGTCGCCGCCCAGGTCGTCCACCGGGGTCACCGGCAGCCCGCACACCTGGAGCAGGTAGGCGCGACGGAGGAAGTGCAGGGCGTCGTAGTCGAAGCCGGCCACGGGGGCGACGTCTCCGGACAGGCCCGGCATGTACTGGTACACCGGCACGGGTGGGAGTCCCGACTCGGCGAGCACCTTGTTGTACTGCGCGAGTTCCTCGGCGAAGGGATTGTCGGGGGTGTGGCACAACACGTCGACGAGCGGCACCAGCCACAGGTCACAGGCCAAAGAGAGCTCCTCACTCAGGGTGTCGCGTGGTCATTGCTTCCTGCCCGAACCGTCCATGCCCGAACGTCCATGCCCGAACGTCCATGCCCGAACGGCATGGCTTCCATGCCCGGACTGGGAAGGGTAGTCGGTGCCTCCCGCGTCAGCTCCCTTCGTGCAGGTCCCATACCCACACTCCGGCCACCCACGTCCCGGGGCGGCCCACGAGCTTGTCCACGGTGGCCCGAAGCGGCCCGTCGTGCGGCTGCGGGACGAGCACCAGCGCGCCCGCCCGCCAGTACGCGAGGTCCCGTCGGGTCTCCTCGCGCGCGCGGGCGTCGATCACCTGGGCGACGCCCGTCTCCCGTACGTCCTTGAGGAGGCTCGCCGTCCAGTTCAGCGGGACGCCGTAGACGCCACTGCGGTCGCCGTCGCCGTACGGCCGGTTGAAGTAGCCGCCGGGCATGCGGAAGCCGAGGCCGGCGGTGGTCTGCCAGTGCAGGGCCTCGGCGGCGGTGGGCTCGGGCAGTGGCACCGGCACGAGGGACTCACCGGGGCGGACGTACGCCTTCCAGGCGCCGTCGGTGAAGAAGGCGGGCGTCTCGGCGCGTGGCTCGGACCTCAGCGGGGCCGGTATCAGGGGGAGCAGGGCCAGGCAGACGGCGAGGAGACCGGCGTACTGCGTGCCCAGGGAGCGGGCGTGGGCCAGCCGGCCGATCGCGAGGGCGAGGAGCATGCCGAGGACGGGCGCGCAGATCAGCGCGACGCGGCTGACGATGACCGACTCCAGCAGCGGGAGGCCGGCCAGTGGCGCCCAGGGGCCCGGGATCTCCGCCCCGGTCAGCGGGACGTGGATGCGCGGACCCAGGGAGAGGACGGCCGCGGCGGTCGCGGTCACGGCCAGCGCCCTGACGACGGGCCGGCGCCACAGGGCGACGGTGATCGCGAGGGCGAGGAGGAGCAGGGGCCAGCCGTAGAAGGCGTTCTGCTCGGTCGGGTTGAGGGAGAGGGCGGCGGCACGGTCGGCGTCGCCCGCGAGGAGGGAGCGCTCGGCGAAGGTGAGCAGGGCGCGCACACTGTTGGCGGCGCCGGGGCCGTGGTCGAGGTGGGTGTAGCTCTGCGGGCCGGAGAACTGCCAGGCCAGCGGGTAGACGACCAGGGTCAGGCAGACGGCCGCGGCGAGCGCCAGGCCGCGCAGCAGGGGCCGTGAGGCCGCGCGGGCCACGCGGGGGCGTACGGCGGCGTAGGAGGCGGCGAACAGGAGCATGCCCAGCGCGGCCAGCAGCAGGGCCTCCTCGCCGAGGAAGACCTGGTAGGCGGCCATCAGGCCGAGAATCACCGCGTCGCGGGTGACCCGGGTGCCCGCGCACAGCCGCAGGCTCCGTTCGATGATCGCCGGGATCATGAACAGGATGACGAAATTGGGGTGGGCGTTGGCGTGGCTGACCATGGGCGGCGCGAAGGCGGCCAGCGCGGCCCCGGCGAAGGCGGCCCCCCGCTGCGGCACGAGCCGGCGCAGGATCAGCCGGTACCAGGCCGCCGCGGTGGCCGCGAGACCCAGTGTCATGGCGAGGCTGAGGGCGACGGCCGGGCCCCCCACGAGGGTGACCGGGGCGAGTGGCACGGACAGGCCGAACATGGCGGTGTTCGCCATGAGGTTCACACCGTCGGGGACGCCCTGGAGGTCGCTGAACAGCGGGTTCCGCAGGTGCGCCAGATTGTCGGCGGTCACCGCGAAGAACCACTCCCACTGGTTCTGGTCCTGGAGGGAGTCGGTGAGGTAGCGGTGGGCGGGGTCGAAGAAGCGGCCGGCGTAGAGCGTGACGGCCATGGCGAGGAACAGGGTGGCGGCGACGGCGTCGGCGGGCCTCGGGACCGGGAGGCGCAGGCGGATCAGGTCGCGCGGGAAGCGGAGGTAGTCCAGGGGGCGGATCTTGGAGCCGGGCCGGTGCGACCAGTGCACCGGGACCTCGGCGACCGGCCAGCCCGCCCGCTGGAAGTGGCGCAGGACCTCCACGTCGATGGCCCAGCCGTCCAGCCGGGAGGCGGCGAACGCGGCCCGGACCTTCTCACCGTCGAACAGCTTGAACCCGCACTGGGTGTCGCGTATCCCGCGCACGGCGGTCCAGCGGATGAGCAGGTTGCCGGCGCCGGCGAGGAGTTCGCGCACCGGGTGCCGGCGGTCGCCGAGCGTCGCCCCCGGAACGGCCCGGGAGCCGACCGCCGCAGCGCAGCCCTCCGCGAGCGCGGCGTCGAGCCGCTCCAGCTCGCTCACGGGTACGGCGAGATCGGCGTCGGTGATCAGCACGCGGCGCCCCCGGCTGGCGCCCACGCCGAGCCGCAGGGCGTGGCCCTTGCCGCGGTTGCGGGGGCTGGTGATCAGCCGCAGCCGGGGGTCGCGGCGCAGGGTGACGATCTCGCGGGTGGCGTCGGTGGAGCCGTCGTCGGCGACCACGATCTCCCAGCTGCCCCACCGGTCACCGGCGGCGGCGAGATGCCGGGTGAGGGCGTCGAGGGTGGGGCCGAGCCGCCGTTCCTCGTTGTAGGCCGGCACGACGACGGAGAGGTCGGGTACCGGGGG
>NZ_JARGEF010000356.1:0-6191 GCF_033794725.1 Streptomyces sp. ID05-39B
GCCCCCCGCGTCTTCTCGCCCGGCCCGCCTGCGGCGCCCTCGTCCCCCCACGGCTGCCCCTCGACGGACTCGCCGTCAGCGCCCCGACCCGCCGCCACGGCCCCGCCGTCCGCCCCCGACTCCTCGCGCGGGTCGCTGAGTTGTTCCCGCACGTAGTTCCAGATCACCGCGAGCACCGCCGCGATCGGTACGGCGAGCAGGCTGCCGACGATCCCGGCGAGGCTTCCGCCGAGGGTGACCGCCAGCAGGATCACCGCCGCGTGCAGTCCGAGTCCCCGGCTCTGGATCATCGGCTGGAAGACGTTGCCCTCGAGCTGCTGCACCGCGACGATGATGGCCAGCACGATCAGGGCGTCCGTCAGGCCGTTGGAGACCAGCGCGATGAGCACGGCGACGAGTCCGGCGAACAGCGCGCCGATGATCGGCACGAACGCGGACACGAACGTCAGCACCGCAAGCGGCAGCACCAGCGGTACGTCCAGGATCCACAGGCCGATTCCGATCAGCACCGCGTCGAGCAGACCGACGAGCGCCTGCGACCGTACGAACGCGCCCAGCGTGTCCCAGCTGCGCCCGGCCACCGTCGGGACGTCCGCGGCGAACCGGCCGGGCAGCTGACGGGCGAGCCACGGCAGGAACCGCGGGCCGTCCTTGAGGAAGAAGAACATCAGGAAGAGGGCGAGGACGGCGGTGACCAGGCCGTTGACCACCGTGCTCACTCCCGAGACGACCGTGGTGACCATGCTTCCGAGGCCGTCCTGGGCGCGGGCGACGGCGCTGTCGAGGGCCTTCGTGATCTCGTCGTCGCCGATGTTCAGCGGTGGACCGGCGGCCCACTCGCGCACTCGCTGGAGACCCTCGACCACCCCGTCGGTCAACTCCCCCGACTGGGAGGCCACCGGCACCGCGATCAGCGCCACGATGCCCGCGACGACCAGGAGGAACAGCACGGTCACGCACGCCGCGGCAAGGGCCGGCGGCCAGCCGTGCCGGCGCAGGAACCGCGTCGGGGGCCAGGTGAGGGTGGTGATGAACAGGCCGACCACGAGCGGCCAGACGATCGACCACATCTGCCCCAACAGCCATAGGGCGACCGCCAGCCCCACGAGGAGCAGCAACAACTCGGCGGATATGCGCGCCGATGCGCGGAGCGCGGCGCGGGTCCTCGTGGAACTCAACGTGGCAGACATGAGGATCACCCTATGGGTACGCCGGTCATGGACACGCACAGCCCGGTCCCAGTTCAGAGGGTCTTTCGGCGGTTTGGCGCACGGATCGGCCGGACATACCCGCACGGCCCTTGGCCTCACGTCCGCGATGCCCAACACTCGGGCCATGACGCAGCGTGTGGAGCTCGCCGCCGTGATGGACCGCCTGGCCGTCGACGGTCTGATCACCGACTACGCAGTCGCCGTCGACGACGGCGACTGGGCGGCCTACCGGGAGTTGTTCACTTCTGACGGGCGGGCGGACTACCGCTCGGCCGGCGGGATCGAGGGAGAGGTGGGAAAAGTCGCCGCATGGCTCGAGGAGAGCATGCGGCTGTTCTCGATGCGTCAGCATCTGATCGTCAACCGCAGACTGCGCTTCGGAGTGCTGGAGCAGGACCGGGGCGACACGGCCCGGGTCCAGGCCGACTATGTGAACCCGATGCGCCTGGCCGCTGGCGAGGGGCCCGCCACAGCCCCGGACTTCGTGTGCGGCGGCCGGTACGCCTTCGAGCTGCTGCGGACGGAGGACGGCTGGCGGGTGCGCGAGGTGGTCGTGCAGGAGAAGTGGCGCCGCCGGCCCGTCCCGGACACCACCGACTGACGGCGGCAGCCCGGCCCGGACACCACCCGACGCACAGCGACCGGCAGCCCGTCCCGGGCACCACCGACTCACGGCGACCGGCAGCCCGTCCGGGACGCCTCCGGCTGACCGGATCGCGCCCCTCCGCCGAGGCCATCCGGTCGGAGATCGCCCCGGGCGCGCACACTGGAGCGACCACGGGGTAAGGAGGTGCCGTATGAAGACCTTCGGTCACTGGCTCTCCTCCCCGTGGCGGCGCTCGGCCCTCGCGGCTCTGGCCGGCGCGCTGCCCGTACCGGCCTACCCTTCCCCCGGCCTGTGGTGGTGGGCGTACGTGGCGCTGATTCCCTGGCTCCTGCTGGTGCGTTCGGCGCCGACAGGGAGGCGGGCCCTGTACGACGGATGGGCCGGCGGCTTCGGGTTCATGCTGTCGATGCACGGGTGGCTGCTGCCGAGCCTGCACGTCTTCACGCTGGTCCTCGCCGCCCTGCTGGGCGCGTTGTGGGCGCCGTGGGGCCGGCTGGTGCGGCGCTTCCTCGGCGGGACGCCGTCGCGGGGGCGGGCCGGGGCCGCTCTGCTGGTGGTGCCCTCCGGCTGGCTGGCCGTGGAGCTGGTCCGTTCCTGGGAGGGGCTGGGCGGGCCGTGGGGCGTGCTCGGGGCCAGTCAGTGGCAGGTGGAGCCGGCGCTGCGGCTGGCGTCGGTAGGCGGGGTGTGGCTGCTGAGCTTCCTGGTGGTGGCCGTCAATGTCGCCGTCGTCCTGCTTCTCGCCGTTCCGGCGCACCGGACGGCGGCCGTCGCCGGGCTCGTGGCGACGGCCGCGGCGACCTCGGCCGCGTGGGTGTGGTCGCCGCGGCCGGACACCGACGGGCAGGCGCGGATAGCCGTCGTACAGGCCGGTGTCGTCGATGGGCCCGACCGCCGCTTCGACCGCGAGGAGCAGCTGACCCGCCGGCTCGTCGGGCAGGACGTCGATCTGATCGTCTGGGGCGAGAGCAGTGTCGGCCACGACCTGGACGACCGGCCCGACCTGGCCCGCCGCCTGGCGGAGCTGTCACGCGCGACCGGCGCCGGCATCCTGGTCAACGTGGACGCCCGCCGCTCGGACCGGCCCGGCATCTACAAGAGTTCGATCCTGGTCGGCCCGGAGGGACCGACCGGCGACCGGTACGACAAAATGCGGCTGGTGCCGTTCGGCGAGTACATCCCCGCCCGCTCGCTGCTGGGCTGGGCCACGTCCGTCGGCAAGGCGGCCGGCGAGGACCGGCGGCGCGGCACGGAACAGGTCGTGATGAACGCCGGGCCCGGCCTGCGCATCGGGCCCATGGTGTGTTTCGAGACAGCGTTCCCCGACATGAGCCGCCATCTCGTCGAGGACGGCACCGACGTCCTGGTCGCCGAGTCGTCGACGTCGACCTTCCAGAACAGCTGGGCCCCCGCCCAGCACGCCTCGCTGGGCGCCCTGCGGGCGGCGGAGACCGGCCGCCCCTTCGTACACGCGACGCTGACGGGCGTCTCCGCCGTGTACGGCGCGAGCGGTGAGCGGATCGGCCCGTGGCTGGGGACGGACGCGAGCACCACGGCCGTCTACGAGGTGCCGCTCACCAGTGGGGTCACCCCGTACGTCCGCTTCGGCGACTGGCCGCTGCACGCGGCGCTGCTGGTCCTCGCAGGGCTCGGCCTGGCGGAGGGAATCCGGGCGGTCAGGCCGCGGCGGAGCGCTCCCGCACCACTCTGACCACCCGCTCGCACAGTTCGTGAGTGGCCAGCGCGTCGCGGGCACTGAGCGTCCTTCCCGCACGGACGGCGTCGAGGAAGGCCGTGACGGCCTGCTCGATGCCACGCCGGCGGGCCACCGGCACCCGGTCACCGCGCCGCCGCACGGTCGGCTGCCCCTCCGCCGCTGGTCCTCGCAGGACTCGGCCTGGCGGAGGGAATCCGGGCGGTCAGGCCGCGGCGGAGCGCTCCCGCACCACTCTGACCACCCGCTCGCACAGTTCGTGAGTGGCCAGCGCGTCGCGGGCACTGAGCGTCCTTCCCGCACGGACGGCGTCGAGGAAGGCCGTGACGGCCTGCTCGATGCCACGCTGGCGGGCCACCGGCACCCAGTCACCGCGCCGCCGCACGGTCGGCTGCCCCTTGTGGTCGATCACCTCGGCGAGATTGACGACCTGACGCTTGGTGTCCTGGCCGGACACCTCCAGGATCTCCTCGTTGGACCCGCTGAGCCGGTTCATCACCCCGAGCGCCGTGAAACCCTCCCCGGCGAGCTGGAGGACGACGTGGTGCAGCAGCCCGTCGACGACGCGGGCCCGCACGGTCACGTCGTCGACCGGCCCCGGTGCGAGGAAGCGCAGGGTGTCGACGACGTGGATGAAGTCGTCGAGGATCATCGACCGGGGTTCCTCGGGCAGCCCGACGCGGTTCTTCTGCATCAGGATCAGCTCGCGCGGGTGGTCGGCGCACTGCGCGTATCCGGGGGCGTAACGGCGGTTGAAACCGACGGCCAGGCTCGTGACTCGGTCCTCCGCGAGGGCCACGAGCCGTTCGGAGTCGGCGAGTTCGTACGCCAGCGGCTTGTCGACGTAGGTCGGGACGCCCGCCTCCAGGAGCCGGGTGACGATCTCCGGGTGGACGGCGGTGGGCGCGTGCACGAAGGCGGCGTCCAGGCCCTCGGCGAGGAGCGCGTCGAGGTCGCGGTGACGCTGTCCGGCGGGCAGGCGCAGCGTGCCGGCGACCCGGTCGAGGGTGGCCGGGGTGCGCGTCTGGAGATGGAGTTCGATCCCGGGCAGCGCGCCGAGCACCGGCAGATACGCCTTCTGCGCGATGTCGCCGAGTCCGATGCAGCCGACCTTCACGGGTGCTCCTTCACTGCTGGTCCGCGCCTGCCTGCTCGGCAGCATACGGGGCCTGCGGCGGCCTCCAGTCGGCGATCCCGTCGAACCCGCGCATCAGCAGCCCCGGCCCGGCCGCCGACAACACCGCCAGCCCCGCGTTGCGTACGGCGACGGCGACCGGGTTGGCGACCAGGCTGACGCGGGACGCCCTGACGGCCTGCCGGGTGACGTATGCCGTACGGGGCAGCCGGGCTGCCGTGTAGGCCGGGAGGTCGGTGTGGTGGTGGGCGAGGACGACGGCGTCCTCGATGGCCTGGTTGCCGCCCTGGGCGAGCCTCGGGGGCATCGCATGGGCCGCGTCGCCGAGGAGGGCGACGCGGCCGTGGTGGAAGGCGGGCAGGGGCCGGGCGAGGTGGTGGACGTCGTGGCGCAGGACGTCCTCGGGGCGGGCCGCGGCGAGGATGTCGGGGACGGGGCGGTGCCAGTCGCCGTAGCGGCTCAGCAGTTCGGCCCGTTCGTCGGGCGCGCGTCCGCCCGCCGGGACGGTGGCCGCGGCGTAGCAGTAGACGCGGCCGTCGTTCAGCCGGTGCGTGCCCCAGATGCTGCCCCGCCCCCATGTCTCCTGCGAGGCACACTCCACGTCGGGGACCGCGATCACCAGACGCCATGCGGTGAAGCCGCTGTAGACCGGGCCGGGGTGGTCCGGGAACAGGGTCCGGCGTACGGCGGAGCGGATGCCGTCGGCGGCGACCACCAGGTCGGCCTCCAGCTCGCCGTCGGGGGTGGACACACGGGCCGGGCGGCCGGCGTCGCCCGGGTCTCCCGCGTCGGCGAGGGTGGCGGGCGCGCCGGTGCGGACGGTGTCCGGCGGCAGCAGGGCGATGAGGGCGTCGACGAGGGCGGCCCGGTGCAGCAGAAGCAGCGGTTCGCCGAAGCGGGAGGTCGCCGCGTCCGCACGGGTGCGGAGGATCCGGCGGCCGTGCGGCGTGCGCACGCCACCGTCGCCGAGCGGCGCACCGAGGGCCCGGATCCGGTCGCCGGCTCCGATCACGTCGAGGGCGCGCAGGGCGTTGGGACTCAGGGACAACGCGGCGCCGACGGGCTCGACGGAACCGGCCCGCTCGACAACGGTCACCTCCCAGCCCCGCCGCAGCAGTGCCGCGGCGGCGGTCAGCCCACCGATCCCGCCTCCGACGACGACGGCCCGCGCCGGCTTCCCCTGTGCCATGGTTCCCCCTCGACCCGACTCGGCTCACGACGACTGTAGTGAGCCGGCAGCGGCTGCTCCTGCGCGGGTTGGGGCACCGGCCCGGGGCTCCTCGCCGGTCTCCCTGAGGTGCTCGCCGTCGGCACGGACCGCCGCCCCGCGCCACCGGAGGTCACGCCGCCCAGGCGTCGGCCCTGCGCGGGGGCGCGAGCGCGTCGACGGCGTCACCCGAGACTGACGCCACGTCACCCCGGACCACCGCGCGCCCTCCCCACGGGGTACGAGATCACCCGTGCGGGGCATCCTCCGCTTGTCCGCCGTGTCTCGGGGGTCCGGAGCCAGCAGAGTGGCGCGGGTGC
>NZ_JARGEF010000357.1:0-6184 GCF_033794725.1 Streptomyces sp. ID05-39B
TCCTTTTTTTTTTCGTGGCAGGTGTAAATGTGTATAAGAGACAGGCCCCCGGCGACTCCGACCTCCTCCCCCTCGCCGCCAGCGTCGTCGCGTACTGGGGGAGGAGGTCGGAGTCGCCGGGGGACGTGCCCTCCGACGCCGCGAACGCCTCGTAAGAGGGCACCGTTCCCGTCACGATGCCCAGGTTGCCCGTGCCGGAGGCGGACAGTTCGCGGAGGGACGCCTCTATCACCGCGAGGTGGGTCTCGTGGGACGGGTACTCGTCCGCCAGGGCGGGATAGGCGGACACCAGCTCCGCCAGTTCGCCCGCCGGCCAGTGCAGGACGGCCACCGGGAAGGGACGGGAGAGGGCCTCGCGGAAGGTGCCGAGTTCGGCGCGGAGGCGGAAGATCTCGGCCTCCAGTTCCGCCGGGTTCTCCGAGCCGAGGGACCAGACCCGCTTCGGGTCGTGGAGTTCGTCGAGGGAGACCGGGGACGTGTTCAGGGCGTCGGCCTGGGTGTCCCAGTCGTCGTGCGGCGCGCCCAGCATGCGGCGGACGCGGTGCCGGCCGAAGAGGAGCGGGTGCGTGGCGTACGGCGGCTCCGGTACGTCCGTCAGCAGCAGCCGGGCCGCCTCCGTGAACGTCGCCTCCGCCGCCTCCAGCTCGTCGTGGGACTCCAGCGACTCCGCGACGATCACCCAGGGCGCCGGGTCGCGCGGGGCCGCCGCACGGATGCCGTCGATGATCGCGCGGGCCTCGGCCTCGTGGCCGTACTCCCACAGGTTCGAGGCCTTCAGGGCGCGGACCAGGTGCGGGGCGTCCAGGGCGGCCGGGGACGACAGCAGGCGGTCGTAGAGGGTGCTCGCGGCGGGGCGGTCGCCGGACAGTTCCAGGTGGGCCGCGGCCTGGAGCAGCAGGGCCTCGGCGTCCTCGGGATACAGGCCGGCGGTCCGCTCCAGGCGTGCCGCTTCGGCGGTGTGGTCGACGTTCTCGGCAGGCGTGTCGGGGCGCATGGGTGACACCGTACTGCCGACCGGTGACGATGAGGAGATAGCCGCAGGCCAGGGACGGGGCGGGGGACCACCCGCCTGTCCCCGGCCTGCGGCTCGACTCAGGGTGTCCCTACAGCGTCACGCCGTCGATCTGCAGCGTCTGCACCGCGCCCGCCGCGAACGGCACGCTCACCGACTTGCCGGACAGGAACGTGTCCGAGCGGGCCGTGTAGAGGTCGCCGCCGCCCGACGTCGCCGTGTTCCAGCGCGGGACCAGGCCGCCGGAGCCGCCGGTCACGGTGGAGAAGCGGGAGAGGTCGAAGGTGAGGGTCTGGGCCGACGTGGCCGTGTTCGCGGCGACGATGACCAGGCGGCGGGCCGTCCTGTCGTAGGCGGCGACGGCATAGCTGACGCCGGTGTCGAGGATGGTCATGCCGGGGCGGATGTGGCGGCTGAACTGGGCCATCACGTAGTACTTCGTGGTGACCGCGCCGGGCTGGAGGGTGGCCGCGTCGTAGGCGATCATCGCCCAGTTCGCCGTCGGGTCCATGACCTGCCAGTACACCCAGGCCGTCGGGTGCAGCCAGCGGAAGTCGTAGAGCAGGTTCTTCGCCATGGAGAGGCCGGTGCCGTCGTTGTCGCCGGTCTCGGAGTTCCACAAGGGCTTGCCGGAGTTTGTCACGACGTCCGTGTACAGCAGGTCCCGACGGCCGCCCGAGCCCTGGTATCCGTGCACGTTGACCCGGTTCACCAGGGCCTTCGTGGACGAGCTGAAGGAGTTCCACGTCGTGCGCGAGAGGTCGTAACTCGTCTCGTCCGACGCGGAGATACGCGTGCCGGTCAGACCGCGCTTGTCCAACTCGCTGCGCATGTACGGGAGTACGGCCGCCTGGACCGTGGAATCCATGTGGCAGCCCTCCTGCTTGCCGGTCGCCGTCCACCAGGACGAGGAGGGCTCGTTGAAGGGGTCGACCGTCGCGAAGTTCACGCCCCAGTTGTTCTTGGCGTGGAGGGCGACGGCGGCCAGGTGGGAGGCGTGCTGGCGGTAGTTCCACGTCTGGAGGTTGTTGCCGCCGCCGGCCGCGCCCGAGGGGTTGTGGTTCTGGCACATCCACCACATGGGGGAGTTGGCGAACAGCTCGGTGATGGCGCCCCGCGAGGTCGCCTTCGTCAGCATCGCCCGCTGCTTGGCGTCCACCGACCAGTTCCACGCGGAGGACGTGGGGTCCTCGTTGTTCCAGTCCTGCCAGAAGCCCTCGATCTGCTTGAACGCGGGGATGTTGGGGGAGACCGCCATCGACTGGCCGCCCACACTGTTCCAGCTGCACGCGCCCAGGTTGTAGCGGGCGATGTTCATGCCGAGGCCGGGCAGCGTCCTGCCGCCGTACGCCACCGACTTGGTGGTGAAGAAGATGTCGGCGAAGTCGTCGCGGGCGCCGAAGACGTTCGCCCACCAGGCCAGCGAGGTGCCCCAGCCCTCCCAACTGCCGAAGGTGGTCGACGGGTTGACGCCGATCGTCGCGTCGGCGTGGGCGGTGCCTGCGGCCAGGCCCGTGCCGAGGAGGGCGCCACCGGTGGCCGCCAGCAGGGTTCTGCGTCGGATCATGACTTCTCCGCTTCACTCGACTGAGGACGTGCCGGTCGTCCCGACCGGCGGCGTCCGTGACCGAGTACGGGCCGGCCGTCCCGGCCGGGGTCCGCCACTCGTAGCTCGTGCGGGAACGTGAGTTCGTGAGCGCGTCACGAAGCATCGGGGGCGGCGCGTGGTCTTGTCGAGAGTTCTGACACCCCTTTCCCAAACCTGTGGAGGAAGGTTCGAGCGGACGAACAGGAGGACCGACAGGAGGACGGACAGGAGGACCGACAGGAGGACCGACAGGAGGACCGACAGGAGGGAGGAACAGAGGGGAGGAACAGAGGGGAGGAACGGAAGGGCCGTCGACCGGCCGGCCCCTGCGGTCGGACGGGCACGGGTCTGGAGACCTCACGGCCGCGCGCCTATGGTGCGGACGGCCCGGTGAAGGAGGTGCCCCCGTGCGGGGACCCGTCGTACATCACGGCGTACGGCGGCGGCGTGAACGTCGTCGTCTACGGCATCGGCGCGCACTGTGGACCGGCGCCGAACTCCTCGTCACCGCCGGGCTGTTGGGGCTGCTCCTCGTCGCCCATCAGCTGTGGTGGACCAACCGCGAGGCCCGCGAGGGCGCCGAGCGCACGGTGGAGGCCCTGGAGCGGCAGTGGGGCGCGGGTGAGGGGTCCGGGCAGGTCACGCCGGAAGCCGGTCAGGCACCTCCCGGGCAGGCCGACGGGCTGCCGGGGACCCCGTCGTCCCGCGTCACCTCCGGCGCGTCGCAACCCCCCGTGGCCCGGCCCGCGCCCTCCCAGGCGTACGCCGTCCTCCTCATCCCCCGCCTCCACGTCCGCGCCCCCGTCGCCGAGGGCACCAATAAGCGGAAAGTTCTCGACAACGGTTACGTCGGCCATTACGCCCACACCCAACAGCCCGGCCAGCAGGGCAACTTCGCCCTCGCCGGGCACCGCAACACCCACGGAGAGCCCTTCCGGCACCTCGACCGGCTCAAGCCCCGGGACACGGTCGTCGTCGAGACGGCGGACGCGACCTACACCTACGCCGTCGACGTCGTCCTCGCCCAGACCTCACCCCGTGACACCGGCGTGATCCGGCCCGTACCCCGCTCCCTCACCGTCCCCGGCTACGGCTACGACGACCCCGGCCACTACCTCACCCTCACCACCTGCACCCCCGAATACACCTCCCGCTACCGCCTGGTGGTGTGGGGGAAACTGGTGAAGGTGCTCGGCCGGGCCGCGTAGAGCGGGGCTTCGCCCACGGCCCCCGGCCCGTTCGGGTATAACCGAACAAGAACAGCGTGGACAGTGTCGACAGCGACCACCACACAGCGACCACCACACCCGACACGCCGCACGAGAGCAGCCAGCGACAGGAAGGGGGCCGGAGTGATCCACACCATGCTCCGCACCCCTCTGCCCCGCACCACGTTCCGCAGTCCTCTGGTCCGCACCGCTCCCGTGTTCCGTCACTGGCCCGGCCTCGCCCTGTTCCTCGCCGTCCTCGGCCTCGCCCTGCTCGACGCGGGCAGCCTCTCCGCCACCCTCGCCCTCTCCGCGACCGTCGCCCTCGCCGCGACAGCCGCCGCCGGTGCCGCCCTCGCCGTCTGCTCGCTCGCCGCCGCCCGCTGTGCCCCCGCCGTGCCCCGCACCCGGGTGCGTACGGCCATCCGCGACCGGGACCGCCGTACGGCCTTCCTGCCGCAGCGCGATCCCGACGACTCCGGACGGCCCCGGCCCAGGGCACCGGGACACGCCCTCCCGACGGCCGTCGCGTAGGGCACACCGCACCACACCCCTTCAACTCCGTGCGCCCGCGCGGGCCGTCATGCCGCCGTATCCACGTCCCGGCACGACGAGACCCCCGGAGGGCTCCTCACCCATGTCCGTCTTCTCTTACTTCGTCCACCTCGTCGAGCGGTTCGCCGACGTGCTCGAACCCCTCTTCCACACCTCCGCGGCCGCCGCCGCGATCATCCTGTTCACCGCGCTCGTCCGGCTGCTCGTCCACCCCCTGTCACGGGCCGCCGCACGCGGCCAGAAGGCGCGGGCGGCGCTCCAGCCGCGGATCGCCGAACTGCGCGGCAAGCACGCGCGCGACCCGGAGAAGCTCCAGCGAGCCGTGCTGGAACTGCATGCCGAGGAAAAGGTGTCCCCGCTGTCCGGCTGCCTGCCCAGCCTGCTCCAGGCGCCCGCCTTCCTCCTCCTCTACTACGTCTTCTCGCACTCCACGATCGGCGGCGAGACCAACGGCCTGCTCACCCACCGGCTCCTCGACGCGCCCCTCGGCGACCGCTGGACCGACGCCCTCGCCGACGGCGGGATGTTCGGCGGGGCCGGGCTCGTCTACCTCGTCCTGTTCGCCGTCGTCGCGGCCGTCGCCACCTTCGGCTACCGCCTCGCCCGGCGCACGACGGCCACGAGCGCGGCGACGGTCGAGGAGGGGACGCCCGGCCTGGGCGCGATCGTCAAGGTGATGCCGTTCCTGTCGTTCTTCACCCTCGTCACGGTCGCCGTCGTACCGCTGGCCGCAGCCTTGTACGTCGTGACCAGCACGGCCTGGAGCGTGGTCGAGCGAGCGGTGCTCTACAGGTGACGGGGGTCGAGGCGGCCGTAGTGACGGTCCAGTACGTGAACGGGGTCTTGCGGAGTGGACGTCCGGATCGGAGGATCGACCAGTCCTCCGGTGGCTGCACCCGTCGGCGGGCGCGCCCGCGATCGAGGGAGATTGTGACCATGAAGCTGCTGCGAGTCGGTACGGCGGGTGCGGAGCGCCCCGCGCTGCTCGACGCCGAGGGGACCCTGCGGGACCTGTCGGGCCTCGTCGACGACATCGACGGCGCGCTGCTCGCCGACGACGAGACGCTCGGCCGGATCCGCGCCGCCGGTGAGTCGGGCGAGCTGCCCGCACTGGACGCGACCGGGCTGCGCGTCGGACCGCCGGTCGGCCGGATCGGCAAGGTCGTGTGCATCGGGCTGAACTACCACGACCACGCCCGCGAGACGGGCTCCCCGGTGCCGACCGAGCCCGTCATCTTCTTCAAGGCGGCGGACACGGTCGTCGGCCCGTACGACACCGTGCTCGTGCCGCGCGGGTCCACGAAGACCGACTGGGAGGTCGAACTCGCGGTCGTCATCGGCCGTACCGCCCGCTACCTGGAGTCGGCCGAGGAGGGGCTCGCGCATGTCGCCGGGTACGCCGTCGCGCACGACGTCTCCGAGCGGGAGTTCCAGATGGACCGGGGCGGCACGTGGGACAAGGGGAAGAACTGCGAGACGTTCAACCCGCTCGGCCCCTGGCTCGTGACGTCCGACGAGGTGCCCGACCCCCAGGCGCTGGGGCTGCGGCTCTGGGTCAACGGCGAGCTGAAGCAGGACGGGACGACCGCCGAGCAGATCTTCCCCGTGGGTGAAGTCGTGCGCTACGTCAGCCAGTTCATGGTCCTGCACCCCGGAGACGTCATCAACACGGGAACCCCGGCGGGCGTCGCCTTCGGCCGGCCCGAGCCCAAGCCGTACCTGCGGGCGGGGGACGTGGTCGAGCTGGAGATCGAGGGCCTGGGACGGCAGCGGCAGGAACTGAAGCCCGCGTAACGCTCCGCTGGGGGGGGCGGGGAAAGG
>NZ_JARGEF010000358.1:0-6032 GCF_033794725.1 Streptomyces sp. ID05-39B
CCCTTGTCCCCGTGACGAGCCCCACCCCCGACGCCCTCCTGGGCCCCGCCGACATCCGCGAACTCGCGGCAGCCCTCGGCGTGCGCCCCACCAAACAGCGCGGCCAGAACTTCGTGATCGACGCGAACACGGTCCGCCGTATCGTCCGCACCGCGCAGGTGCACCCCGAGGACGTGGTCGTCGAGGTGGGACCGGGCCTCGGCTCCCTCACGCTCGCGCTGCTGGAGGTCGCCGACCGCGTCACGGCCGTGGAGATCGACGACGTCCTCGCGAGCGCCCTCCCCGCGACGATCACCGCCCGCATGCCGCAGCGGGCGGACCGCTTCGCGCTGGTGCACTCCGACGCCATGCAGGTGACCGAGCTGCCGGGCCCCGCCCCCACCGCCCTGGTGGCGAACCTGCCGTACAACGTCGCCGTGCCCGTGCTCCTGCACATGCTCGCCACCTTCCCGACCATCGAGCGCACCCTGGTGATGGTCCAGTCGGAGGTCGCCGACCGCCTCGCCGCCGCCCCCGGCTCGAAGGTGTACGGCGTGCCCTCCGTGAAGGCCAACTGGTACGCCGACGTCAAGCGCGCCGGCGCGATCGGCCGCAACGTCTTCTGGCCGGCGCCGAACGTGGACAGCGGCCTCGTGTCCCTCGTCCGCAGGGCCGAGCCGGTCAGGACGACCGCCTCCCGGCGTGAGGTCTTCGCGGTCGTCGACGCGGCGTTCGCCCAGCGGCGCAAGACGCTGCGGGCGGCGCTCGCCGGATGGGCCGGCTCCGCGGCGGCGGCCGAGGCCGCGCTGGTGGCCGCCGGTGTCTCCCCGCAGGCGCGCGGAGAGGCCCTGACGGTCGAGGAGTTCGCCCGGATCGCCGAGAACAAGCAGCCCGAGAGCGATCCCGGGCAGCCCGAGCCCGAGCGGCACGACCCGGAGCACGAGCAGCGCCAGGAGAAGGACTCCGAGTGAGCGCCGTCACCGTCCGCGTGCCCGCCAAGGTCAACGTCCAGCTCGCCGTGGGCGCCGCCCGCCCCGACGGCTTCCACGACCTGGCGAACGTCTTCCTGGCGGTCGGCCTCCACGACGAGGTCACGGTCACCCCGGCCGACGCCCTGCGGGTGACCTGCGAGGGCCCGGACGCCGCCCAGGTCCCCCTGGACCGCGGCAACCTGGCCGCGCGCGCGGCGATCGCACTCGCCGAACGCTACGGCCGTACCCCGGACGTGCATCTGCACATCGCCAAGGACATCCCCGTCGCGGGCGGCATGGCGGGCGGCAGCGCGGACGGTGCGGGCGCCCTCCTGGCCTGCGACGCGCTCTGGGGCACCGGCGCCTCCCGTGAGGAACTGCTGGAGATCTGCGCGGAGTTGGGCAGCGACGTTCCGTTCAGTCTGGTCGGCGGTGCCGCTCTCGGCATCGGGCGGGGCGAGCAGCTGACCGTGCTGGAGACCGGCGGGACCTTCCACTGGGTGTTCGCGATGGCCGGGCGCGGCCTGTCCACCCCGGCCGTTTTCCGGGAGTTCGACCGCCTCGCCGAGGGCCGGGACATCCCCGAGCCGGTCGCCTCGCGGGAACTCCAGGGCGCCCTCGCCAAGGGCGACCCCGACGCTCTCGCGGCGGCCGTCTCCAACGACCTCCAGCCCGCCGCCCTCTCCCTCTTCCCCGAACTCGCCGGCACCCTCGCCGCGGGGGAGGCGGCCGGCGCGCTCACGAGCCTCGTCTCGGGCTCGGGCCCCACCACCGCGTTCCTGGCGCGCGACACCGCCGCCGCGGAGAGGATCGCGCAGGCGCTGCGGACGTCCGGCACGTGCAAGAGCGTGCGCACGGCGTCCGGCCCGGCCCCGGGGGCCACGGTCGTCAGCGCGTCCTGACGTCACCACGGACGTGACGGCGGCCGACGGCCACCGCGACCGGCCGGTCACCCGGTGCCCCGGCCGGCGATGTACGACCTCCTCGACGACGTCCGCTGCGCAGGCCGCTGACCTGCGGGGGGATTGGCGACCGAGCGGCTCCCATTAGGCTGGGAGGCTGACCGATCCCCCTGGCAGGAGCAAAAATGGCCGTCAACCTGGTCAATGTCGAGAACGTCAGCAAGGTGTACGGAACCCGTGCGCTGCTCGACGGCATCTCGCTCGGCGTGTCCGAAGGGGACAGGATCGGAGTCGTCGGTCGCAACGGCGACGGCAAGACCACCCTGATCCGCATGCTCGCCAAGCTGGAGGAGGCGGACACCGGCAGGGTCACGCACTCCGGCGGGGTGCGCATGGGCGTGCTCACGCAGCACGACTCCCTGGACCCCACCGCCACCGTCCGCCACGAGGTCATCCGTGACATGGCCGACCACGAGTGGGCCGGCAACTCCAAGGTCCGCGACGTCCTGACCGGACTCTTCGGCGGGCTCGACCTGCCCGGCTTCCCGCAGGGCCTGGACACCGTCATCGGGCCGCTGTCCGGTGGCGAGCGGCGCCGTATCGCGCTCGCCAAGCTGCTGATCGAGGAGCAGGACCTGATCGTCCTCGACGAGCCGACCAACCACCTCGACGTGGAGGGCATCGCCTGGCTCGCGGGGCATCTGCGCGAGCGCCGGTCCGCGCTCGTCTGCGTCACCCACGACCGCTGGTTCCTCGACCAGGTCTGCACCCGCATGTGGGACGTGCAGCGCGGCGCCGTCCACGAGTACGAGGGCGGCTACTCCGACTACGTCTTCGCGCGCGCGGAACGGGAGCGGATCGCCGCGACCGAGGAGGTCAAGCGGCAGAACCTGGTCCGCAAGGAGCTGGCCTGGCTGCGCCGCGGGGCGCCCGCGCGGACGTCCAAGCCGCGCTTCCGGGTCGAGGCCGCCAACGAGCTGATCGCCGACGTGCCGCCGCCGCGGGACAGCAGCGAGCTGATGAAGTTCGCGTCGTCCCGGCTCGGCAGGACCGTGTTCGAGCTGGAGGACGTGACCGTCCAGGCGGGCCCCAAGGTGCTGCTCGAGCATGTCACCTGGCAGCTCGGCCCCGGCGACCGCATCGGCCTGGTAGGCGTCAACGGCGCGGGGAAGACGTCCCTGCTGCGCGCCATGGCCGAGGCCGCCCGCACCGAGGGCGAGGCCCAGCCGGCCGGCGGGAAGGTCGTCGTCGGCCGCACCGTCAAGCTGGCCTACCTCTCCCAGGAGGTCGCCGAGATCGACCCGAACCTGCGGGTCCTGGAGGCCGTCCAGCAGGTGCGCGAGCGCGTCGACCTCGGCAAGGGCCGCGAGATGACCGCCGGCCAGCTGTGCGAGACGTTCGGCTTCGGCAAGGAGAAGCAGTGGACGCCGGTCGGGGACCTGTCCGGCGGTGAGCGCCGCCGCCTGCAGATCCTGCGGCTGCTGATGGACGAGCCCAACGTCCTCTTCCTCGACGAGCCCACCAACGACCTCGACATCGAGACCCTCACCCAGCTCGAGGACCTCCTCGACGGCTGGCCCGGCTCGATGATCGTGATCTCCCACGACCGTTTCTTCGTCGAGCGGACCACGGACCGCGTCTTCGCCCTCCTCGGCGACTCCGCCCTGCGGATGCTGCCGCGCGGCATCGACGAGTACCTGGAGCGCCGCCGCCGCATGGAGGAGGCCGCGGCCGCCGCGGCGCCCGTGACACAGAAGGCGGTGCCGGAGAAGAGCGCCGCCGACCAGCGTGCCGCCAAGAAGGAACTCCAGAAGATCGAGCGTCAGTTGGACCGCGTCTCCGACAAGGAGGCCAAGCTGCACGCGCAGATCGCCGACAACTCCACCGACTTCGAGAAGGTCGCCAAACTCGACGCCGAACTGCGCGGGTTGGCCGGGGAACGCGAGGAACTCGAGATGCGGTGGCTGGAGTTGGCCGAGGACGCGTGACCCGAAACGCGGGATGGCGTGCGTGACCGAAACCCGTGCCACGGCGGTTCGGGGGTCCGGCGAGCGTGCTGCACGCTCGGTGAACGGGTCCCCGCGCGCGGTGACGGCGCGTGCGCCGCGTGAAGGGGGCGTGAAGGCGCGTAACGACGGGATCACGGCCCGGTCCTCCCTTGGGTACAGGGGCGGATGCGGGCCCCTTCGCTGTCGGTCCCGGGTGATAGAAAGAGCCGTCTGAGAACTTTCTGAGCACGAGTCCGGGACCGTCACGAGCCTCAGGGCGTGGCTAAAAATCAGTGAGCGAGGGGGAGACGCTGATGACTCAGCCGCCCAACCAACAGCCGCCGCAGGGTGGCTTCGGCGCACCGCAGGACCAGCCGCCGCAGGGTGGTGGCTTCGGCGCACCGCAGACGCCGCCGCCACCGCCGCAGGGCCCGCCCGCCCAGCCGCCGCAGGCTCCGCAGCCGGGCTACGGCTACCCGCAGCAGCCTCCGCAGCAGCAACAGCCTGGGCAGCAGGGGCCGTACGGCCAGCCGAGCGGCCCCTACGGCGCTCCGGGTGCTCCGGGGCCGTACGGGCAGCCGCCGCAGCCGGGACCGTACGGCCAGCCGGCCGGTCCCTACGGGCAGCAGCCCGGGTACGGCTACCCGCCACCCCAGTTCCCCGGTGCCCCCGGCACCCCGGGGTCCGGCTCGCGCAACCCCTTCAGGGGCAAGCCCGCGCTGGCCGTCGGGGCAGCGGTCGCGGCGCTGCTGGTGATCGGCGGGACGGTGTTCGCGGTCACCAGCGGTGACGACGACGGCGGCAAGAAGAAGCCCGTCGCCGGACCGAGCGACGACGGCAAGCCGTCGGCGGTCGAAAGCCCCGTCAACCCCGGTGACGGCGACGGCGACGGCGGCGAGGACCCCGAGGACTTCAACGCCGACCGCAAGACCGGCGAGGCCAAGGTGCTCTGGTACAAGGAGGCGCCCGACGCGCCCGCCTCGGGCGCCGAGGCCCCCGGCATGTGGATCACCTCCAAGACCGCGGTGAAGGCCGCGTACAAGGAGGTCGTCGGTTACAACGTCGGCGACGGCAGGCCCGCCTGGGACACCATCGCCCTGCCGCAGAAGGTCTGCGCGGTCACCCCGCAGAAGACGGCCACCGACAAGGTCGTCGTGGCCTACATGAACGGCAGCAGCGACCGCGCCAAGTGCAACCAGCTCCAGCAGATCGACCTCAACACCGGCGCCAAGGGCTGGACCGGGGAGGTCGCCGACGGCGCGCTCTTCGACAGCGCCATCACCGTCGAACTGTCCGTCACCGGCAACACGCTGATGGTGGGCCGCTCGCAGTCGGGCACGGCGTACGACGTCAACACCGGCAAGAAGCTGTGGGACAAGAAGAAGTACGGCGACGCCTGCTTCCCGACCGCCTTCGCGGGTGGCGCCAAGCTGATCTCCGTGGCCTCCTGCGACGCGACCGACCCGACCGAGCACGACGAGGTCCAGGAGCTGGACCCGGCGACCGGCAGGGTCAAGTGGACCCAGAAGTTCGACAAGGGCTGGACGGTCGCCCGCGCGTACTCGATGGACCCGCTGGTCATCTACAGCACCAACAAGGACAAGAACGCCTGGAACATCTCGACGCTCAAGCCGGACGGCACGTTCCGTTCGCAGGTCGGCGTCGACGAGGACTTCGCCCCCGAGTGCGGCTGGGCCATCCTTCAGCGCAACCTGACCGGCTGTGACGGCACGGCCGCCGACGCCAACACCCTCTACCTGCCCACCAAGGCCACCACCGGAGCCAACGAGATCGTCGCGATCGACCTCGCCACCGGCAAGGAGAAGTGGCGGGTGAAGTCCCCGGTGGACGAATCGATGCTGCCGCTGAGCGTCGAGGGCGGCAACCTCGTCGCCTACGTCGAGCCGTCGTACGACGCGGCCGGCCGGGTCGTGTCGATCCCGGTCGCCGGTTCCACGCACACGCCGACGACGCTGCTCCAGATGCCGGAGAGCACGGCCGACCTGGAGGACAGCTTCTTCTCCCGCGACGTCGCCTGGGCGGACGGCCGCTTCTACATCTCCTCCACCCGGCTGGCGGGCAACGACGACGCGAAGGAGAAGCTGATGCTCGCCTACGGCAAGTGAGGCGAGCGACCCGGGCCGGAGCGCGCGGCACCGACGCCGCCGCCCGGCCCACCCACGTCTCCCCGG
>NZ_JARGEF010000359.1:0-6013 GCF_033794725.1 Streptomyces sp. ID05-39B
GGTCGTACGCGCGCGCGTGGGGTGGACGGACCTCGTCGTCACTCCTGAGCGTGGGGTGCGGGTGGTGGACGGACTGCTGACGGGGCTGCACGAGCCGGAGGCCTCGCATCTGCTGATGCTGGAGGCGGTGGCCGGGCGGGCGGCGATCGACCGTGGGTACGAGGAGGCGCTGCGGGGTTCGTACCTGTGGCACGAGTTCGGGGACGTGCATCTCCTCCTGCCGGAGAACCCGCTCACACAGAGCATTGCTTCAGCAACTGTTGGTGAGAAAACCTCCGCGCCCCTGTGAGCCCGCACATAGGGCCCAGATCACGTACGAGGGGCGATAGGAGCCAAAAGGGACCCACCTGAACGGGGCAGACAGCCTGATCTGTCCCGTTTTGCCCTTCCCCGATCCACTACCGGGGTTAGTACGTCACACCTTTGCCTGGGCATTTTGCGGCCGCTAACAATGGCTCTCGTCGCTCAGCGCCGCGGGTTTTCTCCCCGCGGCGTTCGTGCCGAAAGCACCCGCCGCCGGACGACGAGAGCGACCTCCGCGTCTACTCGAAGAGGTCCCTTCCGCCATGCCCAAGAACACTCACAAGATCGCGATCGCTGGTGTCGCCACCCTCGGCGCTGCCGCCATCGCCTTCACCGTGGTTCCGGCCGACGGTCAGACGACCACCACGGACTCCCTCTCCTCGTCCCGCGTGGCCTACAGCTCCGGCCAGGTGCGTGACGTCAAGGCCAGCGTGACCGACCAGCTCGCCGCCACCAGCCTGAAGGTCGAGGCCATCGAGGCCAAGAAGAAGGCCGCCGCCGACGCGGTGGCCGCGAAGAAGAAGGCGGCCGCCACGGCCGCGGCGAAGAAGAAGGCGGCTGCCGCCGCCGCCGCGAAGAAGGCCGCCGCCGAGCGCAAGGCCAAGGCCGCCGCCGCGAGCCGGTCCGCGAACCGTCCCGTGGTCAAGCAGGTCGTCGTCAAGAGCTACCCGAACAACCTCGACGGCTGGATCCGCGAGTCTCTCGCCATCATGAAGAAGAAGGGCATCCCGGGCTCCTACCACGGGCTGCACAAGAACATCATCCGCGAGTCCTCGGGCAACCCGAAGGCCATCAACGACTGGGACATCAACGCCATCAACGGCATCCCGTCGAAGGGCCTGCTCCAGGTGATCCCGCCGACCTTCAAGGCGTACCACGTCCCCGGCACGTCCTGGAACATCTACGACCCGATCGCCAACATCACCGCCGCCGCCAACTACGCGGCCGACCGGTACGGCACGATCGACAACGTCAACAGCGCGTACTGAGCGTCCTGAGTACCGCCGAGACCCCCACGCGCCGAAGGGCGGCACCCCTGACCGGGGTGCCGCCCTTCGGCGTCGCAGGTCCGCTCGCGACTACTTGCGCATGACCTCGGGCTCGTGGCGGCGCAGGAAGCGGGCCACGAAGAAGCCGCAGATCACGCCGAGGACGAGCAGGGCGGCCATGTCCATGCCCCAGGCGCCGACGGTGTGCTCCCACAGCGGGTCGGCGTCGCCGCCGTCCGCGGGCGGACTGATCTTGTTGAAGTCCAGCGTGGCGCCCGCCGCGGCGACCGCCCAGCGCGACGGCATCAGGTACGAGAACTCGTTGACCCCCACCGCGCCGTTCAGCGAGAACAGGCAGCCGGTGAACACGACCTGGATGATCGCGAACATGACCAGCAGCGGCATGGTCTTCTCGGCCGTCTTCACCAGCGAGGAGATGATCAGACCGAACATCATCGAGGTGAAGCCCAGCGCCATGATCGGGATGGACAGCTCGACCATCGTGGCGGTGCCGAGGACCAGGCCCTGTGCCGGGATCTCCCGGCTGGAGAAGCCGATGACGCCGACCAGCAGGCCCTGGAACACGGTGATCACACCGAGCACGAACACCTTCGACATCAGGTACGCCGAGCGCGACAGGCCCGTCGCGCGCTCCCGCTCGTAGATCACCCGTTCCTTGATCAGTTCGCGGACGGAGTTCGCCGCGCCCGCGAAACAGGCGCCGACCGCGAGGATCAGCAGGACCGTGGTGGCCGTGCCGTTGGGGATGATCCGGCCGGTCTTGGGATTGACCGGGTTGGGCAGCAGGCTGTTGCCGGAGTCGATGAGGAGGCTCACCGCGCCCAGCACGGCCGGCAGGATCACCATCAGGCCGAGGAAGCCCTTGTCGGAGACGATCACCGACGTGTAACGGCGCACCAGCGTGACGAACTGGGACATCCAGCCCTGCGGCTTCGGCGGCTTCATCGCCTGCATGGGTGTCATCGATACGGGCTGCGGCGCGATGGCGTCGATGTCCGCGGCGTACATCTGGTAGTGCTGCGAACCCTTCCAGCGGCCCGCCCAGTCGTAGTCGCGGTAGTTCTCGAAGGCGGAGAAGACGTCGGCCCAGGTGTCGTAGCCGAAGAAGTTCAGGGCCTCCTCGGGCGGGCCGAAGTAGGCGACGCTGCCGCCGGGCGCCATCACGAGCAGCTTGTCGCAGATCGCGAGTTCGGCCACCGAGTGGGTGACCACCAGGACCGTACGGCCGTCGTCGGCGAGGCCGCGCAGCAGCTGCATGACATCGCGGTCCATGCCCGGGTCGAGCCCCGAGGTCGGCTCGTCGAGGAAGATCAGCGACGGCTTGGTCAGCAGCTCCAGGGCGACCGACACGCGCTTGCGCTGGCCACCGGAGAGGGAGGTGACCTTCTTCTCCTTGTGGATGTCCAGCTTCAGCTCGCGCAGCACCTCGTCGATGCGGGCGTCGCGTTCGGCGGCCGTGGTGTCGGCGGGGAAGCGGAGCTTGGCCGCGTACTTGAGGGCCTTCTTGACGGTCAGTTCCTTGTGCAGGATGTCGTCCTGCGGGACCAGACCGATGCGCTGGCGCAGCTCGGCGAACTGCTTGTAGAGGTTCCGGTTGTCGTAGAGGACGTCACCCTCGTTGGCGGGCCGGTAGCCGGTCAGCGCCTTGAGCAGGGTGGACTTTCCGGATCCGGACGGGCCGATGACCGCGATCAGCGACTTCTCCGGGACGCCGAAGGAGACGTCCTTGAGGATCTGCTTGCCGCCGTCGACCGTCACCGTCAGGTGGCGCGCCGAGAAGGAGACCTCGCCGGTGTCGACGAACTCCTCGAGGCGGTCGCCCACGATCCGGAACGTCGAGTGGCCGACGCCGACGATGTCGGTGGGGCCGAGCAGCTGCGAACCGCCCTTGGCGATCGGCTGGCCGTTGACGTACGTGCCGTTGTGCGAGCCGAGGTCGCGGATCTCCATGCGCCCGTCGGGCGTCGAGTGGAACTCGGCGTGGTTGCGCGAGACCTGGAGGTCGGACACGACCAGGTCGTTCTCCAGGGCACGGCCGATGCGCATGACGCGGCCGAGGGAGAACTGGTGGAACGTGGTCGGGCTGCGGTCGCCGTAGACCGGCGGCGCCCCCGCGCCGACGCCGGGCCCCTGCTGCTGGGGGATGGGCGCGTCGGCCTTCCGCGGCGGCTCCCATCCGGGCTGCTGCTGCTGCGGCTGCGGCGCCTGCTGCTGGGGCGGCGCCTGCTGCGCCCACCCCGGGTTGGCGCCCTGTGCGGCGTACGGCTGCTGCGCCTGCGGCTGCGCGAGGGCCGCCTGCGCGCCGGAGAGGTTCAGGCGCGGGCCGTCGGTGGCGTTGCCCAGGTGCACCGCCGAGCCGGGCCCGATGTCCACCTGGTGGACGCGCTGACCCTGTACGAACGTTCCGTTGGTGCTGCCGTGGTCCTCCAGTGTCCAGCCGCGGCCGTTGAAGCTGACCGTGGCGTGACGCCAGGAGACCCTGGCGTCGTCGAGGACGACGTCCCCCTGCGGATCCCGTCCGAGGGTGTATGACCTGGACGGATCGAGCGTCCAGGTGCGTCCGTTCAATTCCAGTACGAGTTCCGGCACTCCATGCCCCACTGAGTAGTCCCCCGAGTTACCCCCATCACAGGGAGTCTAGGGATGTCGAACATCGTCGGGAACTATTTCAGGCCCGGCCCCCTGACCGAAAGTCGGGCCTTGCGGAGAAGGCCTTCCGGGGTCGCGTCGTCTCATCGGCCGCTGCCGTTGACGGGGTTGAAAACGGGCCGGAGAGTGGTAAACGCACGCGAGGGGGACGGAAGCGGTGATCTTCACCGCTCCGCGCCGCGGATCGGGGGGTCTGCATGAGTTCCGGCACGAGCATCGACGACGGCGGGAGCACGGCGTACGGCCAGGGTGTGCCGTGGCTGGACGTGCTGCTGTCCGCGATCGCCGCGGTGAGCTGGGCGTTGATCGGGATGGCGGGGACGGCGGCGCTCGGCCTGCATCTGCTGGGGGCGGACACCGCGGGTTCGCTGGGGCCGATGACGGCGGCGGTCGTGGCGCTGGGGGCGGGCGGCTCCGTGACGCCGTCGGGCGATGTGTCCTCGTTCGGTCTGACGGGCGCGGAGGCGCACACGGCCATCGACATCACGCCACTGGGCGTGAGCCTGGCCGGAGCGCTGCTGCTGTCGTGGTTCTTCCTACGGTCCTTGCGCACGGCCCGAGTTGTGGTCGCGCCGGCCGAGCTCCTGGCGCGCGCGGCCACGGTGGTCGCGCTGTTCGCCGCCATGATGGGCGGGCTGGCCTGGGCAGGGCACGATGTCATCACGATCGACGGCGGATCGCTGGGCCTTGACGACGTGCCCGGCGGGGGCGGCGGCGTCGAGGTCCCCGGGCTGGGCGATCTCGGCGACATCGGCGGGCTGCTGCCCGACCGGCTCGGGGATCTGGTCGACGCCCAGGCGGCGGTCGGGTTCACCGTGGACACGGCCGCGACGCTGCTCGGCGGGCTTCTCTGGTCGGCGGCGGTGCTGCTGATCGCCCTGCTGGCCTCGCGCCGTACGCCGCTGCCGCCGGGCTGGGACGTCCTGCACCGGGTGGTACGGCCCGCCGTGTCCGCCGTCGTCACGGTGCTGCTGGTCGCGGTGGCCGCCGGGTTCGCGGCGGCGGCGTACGCGGCGATCGGTGACGATCATCCCCGGCGGATCGCGGGCGCGGCGCTCCTCGGGGCGCCCAACGGGGTGTGGCTGGGCGTGGACGTCGGTCTGTTCGTGCCGTGGGACGGCAGGGCGACGGGTGTCCTGACACGTGTGCTGCCGGATCCCCTCGACGACGTGCTGGGCGCCGGCTCCGACCAGTCGGTGACGCTGGGGCGGCTGGCGGAACTGGACGGCCGCGTATGGCTGTTGGCGGTCGCGGCGGCGGCGATGATGCTGCTGGCGGGGGTGTTGACGGCGGTACGCAGCCCGGTGGGACCGGTGCGGGCGGGCACGGCGGATCCCGGTTCCGGTGCGGTGCGGGGTGCGGGCGTCGCCGGTTTCGCCGGGCGGTGCGCAGTGCGGCTGGCGGTCGTGACCGCGCTGGCCCTGCCCCTGCTCGCCTGGTTGGCGGACGTGTCCGTCGACGCATCCCTGTCGGTGCTCGGGTTCGACGCCTTCGGCGCGGGCGTGGAGTTGCACGGGCAGCTCGGTATGGCGCTGCTGCTCGGGGCCGTGTGGGGCGCCGGCGCGGGCGCGGCCGGTGCGCTGCTCGCCCACGCGACCGGGGCGGCGGGAACGTGGGCGACGGCGGTGGCACTGCGTGACACCGCCGCGGGGCGCGAGGAGAGGACCCCGGTGCCGGGACCGGTCGGGCAGCGTCCTTACGAGCACGGTCCGGGGCGGACGGCGGAGGAGGCCGGCCGGCTCCCCGCGACGGACGGCCGCTCCGGACCGTACGTGCCGGGTGCGCCGTACCGGCCGCCCAACCCCGCGACCAACCCGTATCTGCGGATGCCGGAGGGCGCGGGGAAACCGCAGGACGAGCGGCCCGGGGACGACGGCGTGCGCGACGGCGTGCGCGACGACGTGTACGACGACGTGTACGACGCGCCCACGATGGTGAGCCCCTTCGAACCGTTCTTTTATAACAATTTGCCCCGCCCGAGAAAGAAAGAGGGTAGAACCCGGGTGTGCGCACAATCATAAAAAAAAAAAAAATACAGAAACCAGCTAACT
>NZ_JARGEF010000035.1:0-46655 GCF_033794725.1 Streptomyces sp. ID05-39B
GGCCGTGGAGGGCGCGGGGCGCTTGTCCACGGCCACCGTGTCGTGCGCGGTCATCGGCTCAGCCCACGCTGCCGAACGCCGCGTCCATCTTCTTGGCGGCCGCCTCCGAGGCCGCCGCCACGTCCTTCCGGCCGCTGACGACCTCCTGGAACATGGTCGGCAGGACCAGTTGGGAGTCGATCTGCGACCAGGCGGGCGAGGCCGGCACGAACCTGGTGCCCGCCGCCAGGGTCTCCACGAACGGCTTCACGTACGGCTTGCGTGCCGCCGCCGCTTCACGGACGTCCGTGAAGGTCGGCAGGAAGCCCATCGCGTCGAACAGCCTCGCCTGGGTCCGCTTGGAGGCGAGCGCCTCCATCAGCCGCACGGCGAGGGTGCGGTGGGACGTGCTCCTGAGGACGCCGATGTTGTTGCCGCCCGCGAAGGCCGGCGCGACCGAGCCGGCGGTGACGCCGGGCAGCGGGACGACGGCGTATTTGCCCTTCACCCGGCCGGCCTCGACGGCGGTGTGGCTGAAGTCGCCGCCGATCGCCATGCCGGCCTTGCCCGCGGCGAAGGCGGTGATCGTGTCGTTGCCGCCCATGCCCGCGCACTTGGCGGCGGGACAGTTGTCGTCGCCGAACAGCGAGGTGTACGCCGTGATGCCCTTGCGGGCTGCGGCGCTGTCGATGGCGGAGGCGTACGAGCCGCCCTTGCCGGTGGCGAGTTCGCCGCCGTTGGCCCAGACGAAGGGCAGCGCGCCGTAGGTGTAGGCGCCGCCGACGACGAGGCCGTACAGCTCGGGCTTCGCGGCGCGGATCGTGCGGGCGGTGGCGGCGAGTTCGGCCATGGTCCGCGGGACGGGGAGGCCGAGTTCCCTGAACACGTCCGTGCGGTAGTAGAGGGCGCGGACGCCGACGTAGAGGGGGGCGCCGTAGATCCGGCCGTCGACGGTGACGGACCCGCGGGCCGTGGGGTCGGTGCTCTTGGTCTCGGACCAGGAGGTGAACTCCCGGGTGACGTCGAGGAGACCGCCGTCCTTCACATAGCCGGCGGTGTCGGTGTTGCCGAACTCCATGACGTCGGGCGCGGACCCGGGGTCGTTGAGGGCGGCCTTGACGCGCTGGGCGCGGGTGTCGACGGGGATGTACTCGACCTGCACGTCGGTGCCGTCGTGGGCCTTCTCGAAGTCGGCGACGACGGAGTCGACGACCTTTCGCTTGGGGTCGTTGCCGACTTCCTGGAAGAGCCACACGCGCAGCGTGCCGCTCTTGTCGTCCTCGGCGGAGGAGGAGTTGGCGGAGGTCTGTGGGGCGCAGGCGGCGGTGACCAGGACGGCCAGCAGCGCGGCGATGCGAACGGACGGCTTCATGGAGCATTCCTCCGAGAGCGTTGCAACATGCGCAATGATGGTTTCGCTGTGCACAACACTCGGGAGGCTAGGGACTTCGCGAACGCCACCACAAGAGGTCTCCACCACTCTGTGACCAGGCGACGCACCCCGTGCAACGCGGCCCCGGCCGCAAAACGGCACGGAGGCCCTCAAGGTGCGTGAAGCACACCTTGAGGGCCTCCGGGAAAATCAGACGGCCACCGGGCTACCGGCTACTTGTCGCCCTTGCCCTTGCCCTTGCCGTCGTCGCCACCGGAACCCATGGACTCGTAGATCTCCTTGCACATGGGACACACCGGGTACTTCTTCGGGTCGCGGCCGGGCACCCACACCTTGCCGCAGAGCGCCACGACGGGAGTCCCGTCGAGCGCGCTCGCCATGATCTTGTCCTTCTGGACGTAGTGCGCGAAGCGCTCGTGGTCACCGTCGCCGTGCGACACCTGCGGCGTCGGCTCTACGAGGGTCCCCGTTCCGGTGCCGCGCTCGGGCTCAAGAGTGCTCATACCGCCAAGGGTACTGAAGGTCACACCCGTCAGTTGAGCGAAGGGTCGTCCGGGTACGTCGCCACCATCGCCAGCTCGTTGCGCTGCCGGCGCAGAACGTCACGCCAGAGGGTCTCCGGGGACGGCGAGGACACGTCACCGGGCTCGGACTCCACCACGTACCAGGCGCCCTCCACCAGCTCGTCCTCCAGCTGGCCGGGGCCCCAGCCGGCGTACCCGGCGAAGATGCGCAGGGAGCCGAGGGCCGAGGCGAGCAGTTCCGGCGGGGCCTCCAGATCGACGAGGCCGATCGCCCCGTGCACCCGCCGCCAGCCGAGCGGCGCGCCGTCCACGGCGGTGCCGCCGGGGATCACGGCCACGCCCAGCGCCGAGTCCAGGGAGACCGGGCCGCCCTGGAAGACGACACCCGGCTCACCGGTGAGGGCCGCCCAGTCCTCCAGGATGTCCACGACGCCCACCGGCGTAGGGCGGTTGAGGACGACACCGAGCGAGCCCTCCTCGTCGTGGTCGAGAAGGAGCACCACCGCGCGGTCGAAGTTCGGGTCCGCCAGGGCGGGGGTTGCCACGAGCAGCCGCCCTGTGAGCGAGGACACCTCGGTCATGCCAGACATGATCCCCCATCTTCCCCACGCGTGGGGAGGCAACCGGGGTACCGGAGTGAGGGCAGGCCGGGCGCATGGAGGCGGTCCGGGCGCACGGCACTCCGGCGGGGCCTCCGTGACGCCATGTGCCCGGCGGCCAACGGTTCGTGTTGTGACACAGCTATGACGTCCCTGAGGCGTCCTCGGGCTTACGGGACGGGGCCCCACGGCGATTACTCTGTCCTCTTCGGCCCTGCCCCACTCCACGGAACGCGAGATACATGACCGTCAACGGCTCAGACGACGTCCTGCTTGTCCACGGCGGAACCCCGCTTCAGGGCGAGATCCGTGTCCGCGGTGCGAAGAACCTCGTACCGAAGGCCATGGTCGCCGCCCTCCTGGGCAGTGAGCCGAGCCGACTGCGCAACGTTCCGGACATCCGTGACGTGCGGGTCGTACGCGGGCTCCTGCAATTGCACGGGGTGACGGTCCGTCCGGGCGAGGAGCCGGGTGAGCTGGTGCTCGACCCGACCTACGTCGAGAGCGCCAACGTCGCCGACATCGACGCGCACGCGGGGTCGAGCCGGATCCCGATCCTGTTCTGCGGCCCGCTGCTGCACCGCCTCGGTCACGCCTTCATCCCGGGCCTGGGCGGCTGCGACATCGGCGGCCGGCCCATCGACTTCCACTTCGACGTGCTGCGGCAGTTCGGCGCGAAGATCGAGAAGCGGGAGGACGGCCAGTACCTGGAGGCCCCGCAGCGGCTGCGCGGCACGAAGATCGTGCTGCCGTACCCGTCCGTCGGCGCCACCGAGCAGGTGCTGCTGACGGCCGTCCTCGCCGAGGGCGTCACGGAACTCGCGAACGCGGCCGTGGAGCCGGAGATCGAGGACCTGATCTGCGTCCTGCAGAAAATGGGCGCCATCATCGCGATGGACACCGACCGCACGATCCGCATCACCGGTGTGGACAAGCTCGGCGGCTACAACCACGCCGCCCTCTCGGACCGTCTGGAGGCCGCCTCCTGGGCCTCCGCGGCGCTGGCGACCGAGGGTGACATCTACGTCCGCGGCGCCCAGCAGCGCTCGATGATGACGTTCCTGAACACCTACCGCAAGGTCGGCGGCGCCTTCCAGATCGACGACGAGGGCATCCGCTTCTGGCACCCCGGCGGCCAGTTGAAGTCGATCGCCCTGGAGACGGACGTCCACCCGGGCTTCCAGACCGACTGGCAGCAGCCGCTGGTCGTCGCCCTCACCCAGGCCACGGGCCTGTCCATCGTCCACGAGACGGTCTACGAGTCGCGGCTGGGCTTCACCTCCGCGCTCAACCAGATGGGCGCTCACATCCAGCTGTACCGCGAGTGCCTGGGTGGTTCCGACTGCCGCTTCGGCCAGCGCAACTTCCTGCACTCGGCGGTCGTGTCGGGCCCGACCAAACTGCAGGGCGCCGACCTGGTCATCCCCGACCTGCGCGGCGGCTTCTCCTACCTGATCGCCGCCCTCGCGGCCCAGGGCACGTCCCGGGTCCACGGCATCGACCTGATCAACCGCGGCTACGAGAACTTCATGGACAAGCTGGTGGAGCTGGGCGCGAAGGTCGAACTGCCGGGCAAGGCACTCGGCTGACCGCAGCCTCAGGGCCGGCACCGTTCACGGCTGGGGGTCCGGGGGCCCGCGGCGGAGCCGCTGACGTCGCAGCCCCCGGACAGGCCCGGACAGGCCCGGACAGGCCCAGCATGGACGAGCTGGTGGAGTCGGGCGCGAGAAGGTCGAGTTGCCGGGCAAGGCACTCGGACGGCCCACGTCCCGCATACGCCGATGGGGCGGCCACCCGGACTCGGGTGGCCGCCCCATCGGCGTTCACGGCGCCTCGTACGCGTCCCGCTGCGTACTGGTGAGGCTTACTTGCCCTTGGCCGCTTCCTTGAGCTTGCTGCCCGCGGAGACCTTCACGCTGTAGCCGGCCGGGATCTGGATCGGGTCGCCGGTCTGCGGGTTCCGCGCGGTGCGAGCGGCACGGTGGGTGCGCTCGAAGGTCAGGAAGCCGGGGATGGTGACCTTCTCGTCGCCCTTGGAGACGATGTCGCCGACGACCTCGGCGAACGCGGCCAGCACGGCGTCGGCGTCCTTGCGGGTCACCTCGGCGCGGTCGGCCAGCGCGGCCACCAGCTCACTGCGGTTCATGTTCTTACTCCCGTGTTCTTCTTGCCGTTGAGGCGTGCCACGCGGCGGAGCCGCATGTTGGGCACAGCGAAGCCGATGCTGCCAGGGTCTTCGGACGTCCCCGGACCCGGGTCCCTTGTCAGACCCTCGCGCCCAGACACGCATCCTGCCCCCACCTGCGGCGGGAAAGCCAATCCGGCACCCGCAGGAGTCGTGAGAACACCCTTGGGAGTCACACGAAAAGCGCCACTGGCTGGCGGCCTACCATAGATGGCCTTCAGGCGTAAAGGGTTCCACGACGCGCCGGTTCCACGGCACGTCGTGGCGATCGTCACAACCCCCGCACACCAAGGCACACCAAGGGGGTCAGGCGTTGGCCCCCGCGGCCTTGGCGGCCTCCCGCACGGCCCCGGCCACCGCGCCGGCGACCTTGTCGTTGAAGACGCTGGGGATGATGTAGTTCGCGTTCAGCTCGTCGTCGGTCACCACCTCGGCGAGGGCCTTCGCGGCGGCGAGCATCATCTCCGTGTTGACGGTGCGGGACTGGGCGTCCAGCAGACCGCGGAACACACCCGGGAAGACCAGCACGTTGTTGATCTGGTTCGGGAAGTCGGAGCGGCCGGTGGCCACGACCGCGGCCGTCTGGCGGGCGAGGGCCGGGTCCACCTCGGGGTCCGGGTTCGCGAGCGCGAACACGATCGCGTCGTCGGCCATGGCCGCCACGTCGTCGCCGTCCAGGACGTTCGGGGCGGAGACGCCGATGAAGACGTCCGCGCCGCGCACGGCCTCCTTCAGCGTGCCGGTGAGGCCCTCGGGGTTGGTGTTGTCGGCGATCCAGCGCAGTGCCGAGCCGGGGGCGGCGTCGACGAGGTCCTCGCGGCCCGCGTGGACCACGCCGTGGATGTCGGCGACCACGGCGTTCTTCACGCCGGCCGCGATCAGCAGCTTGAGGATGGCCGTACCGGCCGCGCCCGCGCCGGACATGACGACGCGGATGTTCTCGATGGCCTTGCCCGCGACACGCAGGGCGTTCGTCAGCGAGGCGAGGACGACGATCGCCGTGCCGTGCTGGTCGTCGTGGAAGACGGGGATGTCGAGGGCCTCGCGCAGCCGGGCCTCGATCTCGAAGCAGCGGGGGGCGGAGATGTCCTCCAGGTTGATGCCGGCGAAGCCCGGGGCGATCGCCTTGACGATCTCGACGATCGCGTCGGTGTCCTGGGTGTCCAGGCAGATCGGCCAGGCGTCGATGCCGGCGAACCGCTTGAAGAGGGCGGCCTTGCCCTCCATGACCGGCAGGGCGGCCATCGGGCCGATGTTGCCGAGGCCCAGCACCGCCGAGCCGTCCGTCACGACCGCAACGGAGTTGCGCTTGATGGTGAGGCGCCGGGCGTCCTCGGGGTTCTCGGCGATCGCCATGCAGACCCGCGCCACGCCCGGCGTGTAGATCATCGAGAGGTCGTCACGGTTGCGGATCGGATGCTTGGACGCCATCTCGATCTTGCCGCCGAGGTGCATCAGGAACGTACGGTCCGAAACCTTGCCCAGGGTGACGCCCTCGATGCCGCCGAGCTGCTCGACGATCTCGTCGGCGTGCGCGGTGGAGGTGGCCGCGATCGTGACGTCGATACGGAGCTTCTCGTGGCCGGAAGCCGTGACGTCGAGGCCGGTGACCGAGCCTCCGTGGGACTCGACGGCCCCGGTGAGCTGGGAGACCGCGGTTCCGCTCGCGGGCACCTCCAGCCGGACCGTCATCGAGTAGGAGACGCTGGGCGCCGTTGCCATGGCCGACTTCCTCTGCTTTCACTCAGGTGTGCCGCGTGGTGTCCGCGCCGGTCATCCCCACCGACCTGCTTCTCTGCTGGGGGTCCGGGGGTCGCCCCCCGGGAAGACGCAGCCACCTGTGACGCTGGATGCGGTCCGATCGTCGCACCTACTGCCGGGTAGGCGTTAGCTCCCCCGGGTTGCGAACGTTGAGTTCACAACGAAAGAGGCCCACGTCACACGGACGTGGGCCTCTCTCGTCTGTCTATGACACCGACCCGCCATGCTCGCCTCGCGGCAAGTGGTCGCTCGTAGCGACGAAGGTTGGGCCCGGGGGCTTGGATCGAGCCGGTGTCACACCCAGGCTAACAAACGGATCCCGGAAGACCATTCCCGCGAGGGAACCTTCTCGGGAATCGGTACGCGACCGGTCTCCCGTCAGTCCCTCAGAAGATCGGGCACCCCGCTCCCGTCGGGTTCGTCGCGGTCCGCCGAGACGACCGTGAGCTGCTGGGTCGCCCTGGTCAGAGCCACGTACAGGACCCGCAGGCCGGCCGGGGACTCGTCGGCGATCTCGGCCGGGGAGACGACCACCGTCGCGTCGTACTCCAGGCCCTTGGCCTCCAGGCTGCCGAGGGCCACCACGCGGTCGCCAAGTCCGGCGAGCCAGCGCCGGGCCTCCTCGCGGCGGTTCATGGCCACGACGACGCCGACGGTGCCGTCGACCCGGTCCAGGAGACGCTGGGACTCCGCCCGGACGGTGGCGCCCAGGGTGTCCGTCACCGCCCGGAAGCGGGGCACGACCCCCGTCGACCTGACCGCCGACGGGGATTCGGCGCCGGGCATCGCCAGCGCCAGCACCTTCGCGGCCAGCTCGGCGATCTCCGCGGGGTTGCGGTAGTTCACGGTGAGCTGGAAGCGGCGGCGGGGACGGCTGCCGAGGGCCTCGTCGCGGGCCTCGGCGGCCTCCTCGGGGTCGGACCAGGAGGACTGGGCCGGGTCGCCGACGACCGTCCAGGTGGCGTGCCGGCCGCGGCGGCCGACCATACGCCACTGCATCGGCGTGAGGTCCTGGGCCTCGTCGACGATGACGTGCGCGTACTCGGTGCGCTCCTGGGCGAGGCGCTCGGCCCGCTCGCGCTGCGTCTCCTCGCGCACGGGCATCAACTCCTCCAGGCCGGTGAGCTGGTCCAGCGGGTCGTACTCGCGTCTCTTGCGAGGGCGGGCCGGGGCGCCGAGGATCGCCTGGAGCTCGTCGAGCATCGCGATGTCGTGCACCGAGTGGCCCTCGCGCTTCAGCGAGCGGGCGACCTTTCGGACCTCGCCGGGGTTGAGGATCCGGCGGGCCCAGCGGCCGAGCCGGCGCTCGTCGGACATGGCGGCGAGGACCGACTTCGGGGTCAGCTCGGGCCACCAGGCGTCGAGGAACGCGCTGAAGGAGTCCTCGCCCGTCACGTCCTCGTCGAAGGAGGAGCGCAGCTCGGCGGCCAGCTCGGGGTCGCTGTGCCGGCCGGAGGCGCCGGAGCGCTCCCACAGGGCGTCCAGGAGGAGCTTGCGGGCGCGCGGACGCAGCAGGTTCACCGGCGCGGTGCCGCTGAGGGCGCTCTCCCTGATCCGGCCGAGGTCCCCGGCCTCCAGCTCCAGCCGCCGCCCGAAGGCGACGACGCGCAGCCGGTCGGGCGTACCGGCCGGGGCGGGCGGCCGGACCTCGTCGTCCTCCCCGAAGGCGAGCTGTCCGGCCGGCGCACCGGGGGGCGGCCCCACGTCGAGCGCCCCGCGCGCGGCCTTGCGCAGCACCTTCAGCATCCGGTACGACCCCTTGGCGCGGGCCACCGCCGGGGAGTCGTACAGCTTGGCCTCCAGGCCGTCGACCAGGGAGCCGATGGCGCGGATCGCGACCTGGCCCTCCTCGCCGAGTGAGGGCAGGACGCCCTCGGTGTACGCCACCAGCAGCGGGGTCGGGGAGACGATCAGGATGCCGCCCGCGTACCGGCGCCGGTCCTGGTAGAGGAGGTACGCGGCCCGGTGCAGGGCGACGGCGGTCTTGCCGGTGCCGGGGCCGCCCTCGACATAGGTGACGGAGGCGGCCGGGGCACGGATGACCATGTCCTGTTCGGCCTGGATGGAGGCGACGATGTCGCGCATGGTGTGGCTGCGGGCCTGGCCGAGGGCGGCCATGAGGGCGCCGTCGCCGATGACGGGCAGCTCGCGGCCGTCGAGGCGGGCCGTCAGCTGCGGGCGCATCAGGTCGTCCTCGACCCCGAGGACGCGGCGGCCCTTGGACCGGATGACCCGGCGGCGCACGACCCGGCCGGGATCGACCGGCGTGGAGCGGTAGAACGGCGCGGCGGCCGGGGCCCGCCAGTCGATGACCAGCGGGGCGTACTCCTCGTCGAGGACGCCGATGCGCCCGATGTGCAGCGTCTCGGCGATGTCGGCGGTGTTGTCGGCGCGGATCGCGCCGTCGGCGGGCTCGACGGCGGTGTAGGCGCCGTCGGGCCCCTTCTTGCCGTCCTTGCCGGGAAGCAGGTCGATCCGGCCGAAGAGGAAGTCCTCGAACTCGTTGTTGAGGCGGTTGAGGTGGACCCCCGCCCTGAACACCTGCGCGTCCCGCTCGGCCAGGGCACCGGGGGTGCCGACCTGGCCGCGGCGGGCCGCGTCGTGCATGAGGAACTCGGCCTCGTGGATCTTCTCCTCGAGGCGCCGGTACACCCGGTCCAGATGTTCTTGTTCGACGCTGATCTCACGGTCACGAACTGAGTGGTCCTGAACCGAGTCGACCGCGGTTTCCTGCTGAGCCTGAGCGGCCACCGGGCCCCCTTCTGACGTGCTGGGCAGCCGTCAACCGTACGCGAAGGGGGCCGCTGCGGGCTACGCCGCGTCGACCTCGACGAGCTTCTTTCCGTCGAAGGTCATGACCTCGAAGTGGTCGATCTCGTTCGGGGTGAACGCGGCGCCGCCCTGGACGTACAGCGGGTTCTTGGCCTGTTCGGTCTTGGCGTTGGGCAGGCCGTAGCCCCATTCCGGGACGGACCAGGACGAGATGGTCTCACGTTCGCCGTTCTTGCCGACGGCGATGAGCGAGCACTTGTTGGGACCCGCCACGTTCTTCAGTTCGACCACGGCCTCGGTGCCCCAGGCCTTCTCGCCCATGGCGACGGTCGCGGTGACCTTGGTGCCCGGGTCGGTGCCGGTGACCTTGTCGGAGAGCGTCTCGAAGGCCGACTTCGCGGGGCTCACGCCCGCCTCGATGCCACTGCCGCCGCTGTCGTCGCCGCCACTGGCCGCCACGGCCACGAGCGGTCCGCCGATGACCAGCGCGACACCGGCCGCGATCATGTAGAGGCTGCGCCGGCGCTTCTGGACGCGGCGGTCGGATACCTCGACGACGAGCTTCTCGACCAGTCGCGGGCCCGGCCTGGCGGACAGGGACTCGCCGATCGCGGGGGTCCCGGCACCCGGCAGGTCCGCGAGCGCGGCCAGCATCGGTTCCATCCCGGCGAGTTCGTCGAGCTGCTGGGCGCACCACTCGCACCCGGCGAGATGCGCCTCGAAAGCGGTTGCCTCGGCGTCGTCGAGAATTCCCAGGGCGTAGGCGCCCACGGTCTCGTGTTCGCTCGGGCTCGGAGATCCCTGCATAGATCCCTGCATGGGGCCAGACATACCCGAACCGCCCGTTCCGAATCCCCCGTAAACACTCATCACGCCGTCACCCCCCGCTCCTCGAGAGCCAGCTTCATCGACCGCAGTGCATAGAAAACCCGTGAGCGCACGGTGCCGCTGGGTATGCCCAGCGTCTCGGCCGCCTCGTTGACGGTACGCCCCTTGAAATACGTCTCGACGAGCACCTCCCGGTGGGCCGGGGTCAGGTCGTCGAGAGCGTCTGACAGCGTCATCAGCCACAGCGCCTTGTCGATCTCGTCCTCCGCGGGGATGACCTCCAGCGGCGACGGGTCGACCTCCTGCGGCCGGGCCTGCCGGCTGCGGTGGCCGTCGATGACGATGCGACGTGCGACCGTCACCAGCCAGGGGCGTACCGATCCGGTAGCCCGGTTGAGCTGACCGGCGTTCTTCCAGGCACGGATGAGTGTCTCCTGCACGACGTCCTCCGCGCGCTGCCGGTCACCGGCAACCAGGCGCAGGACATACGCAAGGAGGGGTCCGGCATGCTCCCGATACAGAGCACGCATCAGATCCTCATCAGGCTCCGAGGGCTGGGACATGCGATGTCGGGCCCTCGATCCACGTTCATTGGCCACGGCCGCATCCTTGCGCACGCCCACCTCCGGTGTCCGGGGGTTCCCCCGAGTCGGTCGCTCCCCCAGCGGTACGGATGTGGTCCTGCGAGTGTTCAAACCGGAGGGACAGATTTCTGCGGGTTGACGTGACAAGGGGAACAACGGGGCACATTCCCACCCCTCTTTCTTTACATTTCCCCCACACATGAGGAGCCGGGCCGGCCTGCCCGGCAACGGGCGCGGGTAAACGGCATGTAAGCGAAATCACGTCGAGGTCGCCGTCACGAACACCCCATACCGGACAGCCCACTTGGCCGTCCCCCGGAGTCAGGCTCGGGCGAGCGCCGCGCGACGGCGGTGCCGGGCGACCCGTTCCCGGTTCCCGCAGACCTCGCTGGAACACCAGCGCCTGCGCCGCCCACGGGACATGTCGACGTACACGATCGGGCAGTTGTCCCCCGCGCACTGACGCAGCGCCGCCCGCGCGACCGGATCGGTGAGCAGCTCCACCGCGTCCCGCGCGACCACCGCGAGCAGCGCCGCGCACTCCGGCTCCGTCTCCAACTCCCGCACGAGCGCCCCGTCCCGCGCACGTACGGCACGGGGTACCGGGGGCGCGGTACGGGCGACGGAGTTGACGTGGGCGAGGGCGGGATCGTACGCCGACCGCGCTTCGCCGCGGAGCCACCCGGACACCAACTGGCGCACGCTGCCCCGCAGTTCCCGGAAGGCGAGCGGCCAGGACGGGCCGGCATGGGTCAGCGGGGTACCGGGCGGCACCAGGGCGGACCCGGTGATCCAGGCGCACAACGGCGGGAGGGCGTCGAGGCGTTCGAGGGGGTGGGCGGTGGCGAGGAGGTCCAGGCAGATCCGCCCGGCGTCGAAGCGGAGGTCGTAGGGGGCCGTGCCCGTACCCAGTGCCATGTGCCTGTCACCGCCGAGGAAAGGCTGCGGGGGAAAGCGTCGCCTTTCACAGTGGCGCGTGGGGGCGGCCCGCCGGAACCCCCTGGAGGGGGGTGTCTTTCAGCCCACCTGCGGTTTCCGGCAGCCGGTCCGCAGGTCGTTCTCGACGCCGGGTGCGGCATTTCAGCCCACCTGCGGTTTCCGGCAGCCGGTCCGCGGGTCCTTCTCGACGCCGGGTGCGGCATTTCAGCCCACCTGCGGTTTCCGGCAGCCGGTCCGCGGGTCCTTCTCGACGCCGGGTGCGGCATTTCAGCCCGTCCGGCGATTGAGGACGAGGCCGTTCAGGCCGAAAGCGGGGGTCCGGGGGCGGCAGCCCCCGCGTCGGCACACGAACCCCGGTTCACCACTCACCCGTCCGAATACTTCGCATCGGCCGCAGGGTCCAGCGCCAGCCGGTACCCCCGCTTCACCACCGTCTGGATCAGCTTCGGCGCCCCGAGGGCGGTCCGCAGCCGGGCCATCGCCGTCTCGACGGCGTGCTCGTCCTTGCCCGTCCCGGGCAGCGCCCGCAGCAGGTCGGCGCGCGGTACGACCCATCCCGGCCGCCTCGACAGCGCCCGCAGCAGGGACATCCCGGCGGGCGGTACGGGCTTGAGGCGGCCGTCGACCAGCACGGCGTGCCCGCGGATCTCGACCCGGTGTCCCGCGACGGGCAGGGCGCGGGCCCGGCCCGGCAGTTCCTTGCACAGCAGTTGGACGAGCGGCCCGAGCCGGAAACGTTCGGGCGAGACGGTGTCCACCCCGACCGCCTGGAGGGGCAGCGCGGTGACGGGGCCGACGCAGGCCGGCAGCACGTCGTGGCGCAGCGCGGCCAGCAGGTCGGGCAGCAGGCCCCGCTCCTCGGCCCGGGACAGCAGCGAGGCGGCGGCTGGCGCGCTGGTGAAGGTGACCGCGTCCAGGCCGCGCGAGACGGTGGCGTCGAGCAGCCGGTCGACGGGCGAGATGTCCTCGGGCGGCATCCACCGGTACACGGGCACGCCCACGACCTCCGCGCCGCCGACCCGCAGTGCCTCGACGAAGCCGGGCAGCGGTTCGCCGTGCAGCTGGACGGCGATGCGGCGGCCCTCGACGCCCTCCTCCAGCAGCCGGTCGAGCACCTCGGCCATGGATTCGCTGGACGGCGACCATTCCTCGGTGAGCCCCGCGGCGCGGATCGCACCCTTGACCTTGGGTCCGCGGGCGAGCAGTTCGACGCCGGCGAGGCGGGCGATCAGCTGTTCGCCGAGCCCCCAGCCGTCGGCGGCCTCGACCCAGCCGCGGAAGCCGATGGCGGTGGTGGCGACCACGACGTCGGGCGCCTGGTCGAGGAGTTCTTTGGTGGCGGCGAGGAGTTCGCTGTCGTCGGCGAGCGGCACGATCCGCAGGGCGGGAGCGTGCAGCACCGCCGCCCCGCGCCGCTGGAGCAGCGCTCCGAGCTCGTCGGCGCGGCGCGCGGCGGTCACCCCCACCGTGAAGCCGGCGAGGGGCCCGTGCCGCTCGGCGTCCTCGCTGCTCGGGTCGTGGTCCGGTCGCTGCTGTTGCTGCTCGTACATAACACTCGTCCCGCACTGGAGTCGTATGGACCTACATGCCGAGCGAGCCTGCCAATGGTGCGTGACAGGCTCGGTTCGGCTTGATGTCGCCGGTGTTACGTCACACCTCGGCGTAGCTGAGCTGCGGCTTCGCCTCGGATGCGGTACCGGAGGCGGTGATCCGTCCGGCCGGGCGTCGAAGGTATACGGCCCAGGTGACCACGAAGCACACGCCGTAGAAGGCGAGGAAGGCGACGAACGCGCCGGTTCCGGAGCCGTAGGAGAGGAAGGACTGGCGGAAGGCGAGGTTGATGCCGACGCCGCCGAGTGCGCCGACGGCCCCGATGAGCCCCATGGAGGCACCGGAGAGCCGGCGCCCGTAGGCAGCCGCCTCCTCGCCCACGAGCCCCTTCGCGACGGCCTTCGTCTGGAAGATGCCGGGGATCATCTTGTACGTCGACCCGTTGCCGAGCCCGGTGAGGACGAACAGGACGACGAAGACGGAGACGAACAGGGGCAGCGACTTCTGCATGCTGGCGAAGACCAGGACGGCGGTGGCGGCGCCCATGCCGACGTAGTTGTAGAGAGTGATGCGGGCCCCGCCGTAGCGGTCGGCGAGCCAGCCGCCGACGGGACGGATGAGGGAGCCGAGCAGCGGGCCGATGAAGGTGAGGTAGGCGGCCTGGAGCGGCGTACGGCCGAACTGGTTGGTCAGCACCTGGCCGAAGGCGAAGGAGTATCCGATGAACGACCCGAACGTCCCGATGTAGAGGAACGACATGATCCAGGTGTGGGCGTCCTTCGCGGCGTCGACGGCGGCGCCGGTGTCGTTCTTCACGGACGCGAGGTTGTCCATGAAGAGGGCGGCGAGGACCGCGGCGACGAGGATCAGCGGGATGTAGATCCCGAGCAGCACACGCGGTCCGCCGCTCGCGCCGATGACGCCGAGGGCGGCCAGCTGGATCACCGGCACGCCGATGTTGCCGCCGCCCGCGTTCAGGCCGAGCGCCCAGCCCTTCTTGCGGAGCGGGAAGAAGGCGTTGATGTTCGTCATCGAGGAGGCGAAGTTGCCACCGCCGACGCCGGCCAGCAGGCCCACGAGGAGGAAGGTGTTGAACGAGGTGCCCGGCTCCATCACCGTGAACGCGGCGATCGCGGGGATGAGCAGCATCGCGGCGGAGATGATCGTCCAGTTCCGGCCGCCGAACACCGCGACGGCGAAGGTGTACGGCACCCGGACGACGGCACCGACGAGGGTCACCATCGAGGTGAGCAGGAACTTGTCGGCCGGGGTCAGGCCGTACTCCGGGCCCATGAAGAGCACCAGCACCGACCACAGGGTCCAGATCGAGAACCCGATGTGCTCGGAAAGGACGGAGAAGACGAGGTTGCGGCGGGCGATCTTCTCGCCCTTCGCGTTCCAGAAGGCCTCGTTCTCCGGGTCCCACTCCTCGATCCAGCGGCTCCCCTTCTTCGAGGAGGCCTGCGAGGAGGCCGAGGAGGTGTTCGGGTCGGTCGGGGGTGCGGGGGCTGTACCAGGGGCTGTCATTGACGCCTCCACGTGCTCCGGGCTCAGGGTGTTTCGCGGGGATGAGCGGTGATGAGTCCCGAAGGTAGGGAGAGCGCGTTTCCGGCCTGTGGCTGGGTGGGTGACCGGAAGGGAACGTTGCTCTCACCTTGCGCGAGGGCCGGATGAGAGGTCAGGCGCGGTGGGTTCCGGGGCGTCCGTCCGGCCAGAGCCTCGGGTGTCTGCCCGCCGCCAGGTCCTCCATCCAGCCGAAGCAGACGACGCAACCCGCGGTCAGCAGCCATACGGCAGGCAGCTGGGCCCAGGAGCTCACCAGGATCCAGTGGGCGTCGGTCTCCAGGAAACCGATGCTCCACAGGCGGTCCCAGAGGGACTCGACGGCCACGATGGCCACGGTGTGCCAGAGGTAGATCGTCACGGCACGTGAGTTGAGGAGGGTGATCAGGCGGTCCCAGCGGCGCAGGCGGCGGGGCCACTCCTGCCAGGCGGGGCTGAGATGCAGCAGGAGCAGCACGGCGGCGAAGGACCACAGGGACTGGGCGAACGGCATGTCGTCGAGGTCGTGGCCCTCCTCGAAGCCCTGGGTGGAGGCGTACCAGAGTCCGGCGCACGCCACCATCGGCGCGAGGGAGGGGACGACGTACCGGGGCAGCCGGCGCAGGACGCCCTCCTGGTGGGCCATGCCCAGCAGCCAGCACGCGCCGAACGCGCCGAGGTCGGTGAGTCCCGCCTCCAGCCGCCAGCCGGGGACGGTGAGGACGCCGAACTCCAGGGCCGCCGACAGGGCGATCGGCGCCAGGACGGTCGGCCAGGGCGCCGCCCGCAGGGCGCGCAGCAGCAGCGGGGACAGCAGCACGAACCACAGGTAGGCCCGCAGATACCACAGGGGTACGCCGACGGCGACGGCCCAGTCCTCGCCGATCAGCCCGTGGATGCCGGACAGGCCCTCGCCGTACGGCGGGTCGCTCAGCGGGAGGATCCAGAAAGCGAGGTGGAGCCACCACCACAGGGGGTGGCCGTCCTCGCTCGGGCCCCAGCCGCCCAGCAGCATGCCCGTCACGCCCACCGCGCCGAGCAGCCACAGGGGCGGCAGGAGGCGGCGGAGCCGGCCGCGGACGACGGCGGCGGCGGAGCGGCGGCCGAGGGAGCGGGCCATGAGATTGCCGGCCAGGGCGAACATCACGCCCATGGACGGGAAGACGACGGGCAGCCAGGCCCAGCCCATGAGGTGGTAGAAGACGACCCGGAAGAGGGCGATCGCGCGGAGAAGGTCGAAGTAACGGTCGCGGGAAGCCGGTTTCCGTTGTTTCTCCCGTACCGCTGCCTCCTCCGTCTCCTCCGTCTTCTCCGTCTCCTGGGCCGCCTCGGGCGTTGTCCGCGTCGGGAGGTCGGAGTGGTGGGTGCTCATCGGGCCGCCCCTTCCTCCACTGCCGCTTCCGCTGCCCCGGCCGTCCGCGTCTCCTCGCCGGGCGGGGCCGCCACCTGGCCCATCCGGCGCAGTTTCTGCCAGCGCAGCCGGCCGCCGGTGAGGGCCGTGATCCAGGACTGGAGCAGGACGATGTACATCAGCTGGCGGTAGAGGAGCTGTTGCAGGGGCAGCGAGATCAACGGGGTCAGCCGCTCCTTGTCCAGGACGAACGCGTACGCCGCGCAGACCGCCTGGACGGCGAGGACGCCGAACCAGGCCGCGATGGTCCTGCCCGTCGGGCCGAACAGCAGTCCGTAGATCAGGAACAGGTCGATCAGGGGCGCCAGCAGCGGGGCCACCACCATGAACAGGGAGACCAGCGGCAGACCGACCCGGCCGAAACGGCCCGACGGTCCGCGTTCCACCAGGGCGCGGCGGTGCTTCCAGATCGCCTGCATCGTGCCGTAGCACCAGCGGTAGCGCTGGGACCACAGCTGCTGCACCGACTCGGGGGCCTCCGTCCAGGCGCGGGCCTTCTCGGCGTACACCACCCTCCAGCCGTCGCGGTGCAGGGCCATGGTGATGTCGGTGTCCTCGGCGAGCGTGTCGTCGCTCATGCCGCCGACCCGGTCCAGGGCCGTGCGGCGGAACGCGCCGACCGCGCCGGGGATCGTCGGCATGCAGCGCAGGACGTCGTACATACGGCGGTCGAGGTTGAAGCCCATCACGTACTCGATGTGCTGCCAGGCGCCGATGAGGGTGTCCTTGTTGCCGACCTTGGCGTTGCCGGCGACGGCGCCGACGCGCGGGTCGGCGAAGGGCTGCACCAACTCCCGTACGGTGGACGGCTCGAAGACGGTGTCGCCGTCCATCATCACGATGAGGTCGTGCCGGGCGTTGGCGATGCCCCGGTTGAGGGCGGCCGGTTTGCCCGCGTTGAGCTGGCGCACCACGCGTACGCCGGGCAGGCGCAGGTCCTCGACGATGCGGGCGGTGCCGTCGCAGGAGCCGTCGTCGACGACGAGGATCTCCACCGGGTGGTCGCTCTTGACCAGTGAACGGACCGTGCTCTCGATGCACTTGGCCTCGTTGTACGCCGGGACCAGCACCGACACCGGTTCGGTGACCGGCGCGCTGGGGCCCCACACGAAGTCGGGGCGGCGGGTGCGACGGGTGTGGACCGCGGACAGCAGCAGCATCATGCCGAAGCGGGCGAAGACGAGGACGCCGATGACGGCGAGGCCGACGACGAGGATGCCGGTGAGGTCGTCGGCGGCCGTGACCAGCGCGGTCCACGCCCGGCCCTTCCACAGTTCGAGGCCACTGACCCGGGTGTGCGCGCTGGGCGCGTCGAGGGCCTCGGTGAGGTTCTCGAACGTGTAGCCCTGCCGCGCCAGCCGGGGCAGGTAGGTGTCGAGCGCCTGGACGGTCTGGCTGCGGTCGCCGCCCGAGTCGTGCATCAGGACGATCGCGCCCTCGCCGTCGGCGGGCGTGGAGTTGCGGATGATCTCCTCGACGCCCGGCCTGCGCCAGTCCTCGCTGTCGTCGCCGGTCAGGACGGTGAGGTAGCCGCGGCTGCCGATGTACTGGGTCACCGGCCAGGTGTTGTTGTCCAGCGCGGAGGCGGTGGCGGAGTACGGCGGGCGGAACAGGGAGGTACGGATGCCGGCGGCACCGGCGAGGGCGAGCTGGTTCTGGGTCAGTTCCCAGTCGATGCGCTTCGTCGACTGGTAGGAGAGATCGGGGTGGTTGAAGCTGTGCAGACCGATCTCGTGGCCCTCGTCGACCATCCGGCGCACGAGGTCGGGGTAGCGGCTGGCCATCGTCCCGGTGATGAAGAAGACGGCGTGCGCGCGGTGCTTCGCCAGGACGTCGAGGACCTGCGGTGTCCAGCGGGGGTCGGGACCGTCGTCGAAGGTGAGGACGATCCGGTGGTCCGGTACGTCGATGCTGGTGGCCTGTCCGCCACGGGTGTCGACGACGGGCCCGCCGTCGAGGATCGCCTGCGGCACCAGGTCGGCGGCGGCGTCCGGGCGGACGCGGTGGTCGGCGAGGACCTCACTGTGCACATAGCCGCGCACCAGGAGCATCCCCATCATCGCGAACAGCACGACGAGCGGCAGCAGATGGCGCAGGCGCAGGGGTGGCCGCAGGCGCCTGCGGGCGGCACCCGCCGAGGCCTCGCCCCCGGCGGGGACCCGGCCGCCTGCCGGCCGGCGACCACGCGAGCGGCCCCGGTTCGAGCGCCGGCCTGCCGAGGGCGGCAGCGGTGCGGGCGGCAGCGGTTCGCCGCCTCCCTCGTCGTCGTCCGGGGTGAACGGGACCGGCCCTGGGGAGGAGGGTGCAAGGGGTCCGGCGGACCGTCGGGTCGTGCGCCGGCTGCTGCGTGGAGCCATGAGGGACGTTCTTTCGGAGACGAGGACGGGCCGCCCGGACTCGGGGCGGGGACGACTGTGCCGGCGGGCGGAGCCTGTGCCGGCGGGCGGAGCCTGTGCCGGCGGGCGGAGCCTGTGCCGGCGGGCGGAGCCTGTGCCGGCGGGCGGACCGGAGGGAGATCCGACGGCGGTACGCGACGAGGCCATGGGCCGGCCGGTGCGGCGAGAGGCGCGCGCGACGCGGCCGGCGTGACGGGGCGAGGTCGGACGAGGCTCAGGAGGCGGCGGTGCCCGGGGACCCGGCCGGCTCGGGCGCGTCGCCGGGACCGGACGGGGACACCGATGACGGGGATGCCGATGACGGGGCCTGCGCCGGACTCGGCTGGGGTGAGGAACCCGCCCCCGGATCGGCACCGGAGGCCGCGGCCGTACCGGTCTCTTCACCTGAGCCGGAGCCGGAACCGCCCCCCGGCTCCGAGCCCGTGACCACCGGCTCCGCCGTGCCCCCCGCCACCACGGGGCCCGCACCGCCCGCCGGTGAGGGCTGGGGCGGCGGGGTGGATTCCACGGTGACCGGCGGAGTCGGCTCGGGCGGTGGCGGCGGCGACGCGGCCGGGGTGCTCGGCACCGGTGCCGGGGGCTCGCTGCTGAGGACCGGGCTGGGCCGGCCGGACGCGCTGGGCAGCGGGGGCCGCGGTGCGGCGGCGGACATGCTGGGCGGCACGGCAGCGCTGCCCGAAGCGCTGGGCGCCGCGCCCTTCCCCGAGGGGAGGGACGCCGGCCCGGCGGCCGGGAAGCCCGGGAAGCCCGGGAAGCCCGGGAAGCCGGGCGCCGCGAAGCCGGGCGGCGTCGGGGTGAGCGAGGAGCTGGGCTCGTCGGAGGTGTCGACCCGGGCGGCGGGCTCGTCGTCCTTCTGGCCCGGTACCGGCAGCCAGGGCGCTCCCGCGTTGCCGGACAGGAGCGTGCCGACGATGACGACGGCGTAGGCGGCGCAGGCGAGTCCCACGGTGATGCCGATCCGCCGGAAGGTACGGCCGCGTCGGCCGGTCTCGTCGACGAACACGGGTGCGTCGGAGGCGTCCGGGGCGTCGCCGCGCTTGCTCGTCGGCCGGTGCGGGGAGTCGAGCTGGACCGTCACCTCGTCGGGGTCGTTGCGCTCCGCGTCCGTGCCCGACAGGACGACGGACGCTTCTCCGGCCTCCTCCCAGGGGTCCCGGAGCCCGCCGTTCAACCGTTCGTTTTCGGAAAGGGCGTTCGAGGGCGACGAGTCGCCGCTCTGCCCGAGTTCATCCCGGTATCCGGGTAATGCTCCGCCCTCGGCGTCGAGGCCGGCGTCCGGGAGCGCGTCCCGGTCACTCTCCCCCGAACCGCCCGTCACTGGCTGCCGTACGCCGCCGGGAAACGCCTGGGCGCTTCCCTCCGCGGCCGGTACGTTTCCGGTCGGCGATGCCGCTTCCGGCCACTCCGGTTGGGCATCTTCCCGCCAATTCTTCACGTGCGCGTTTCCCCCCACGGGACACCACAGGTCGGTTGCCAGGCGCGCCCGAGACCGCGAGCACATACCGATGAAACCGGGCCCCCACCCGGTCAGCGCACCCCCAGCGACCCCAGCGTGCTCAGGCGACGAATCTAGCGCAGCCGGGATGCCAATGTGTGCGATGTCTCATTTATGGGTACACGCCATGTTCATGTCGATGGCCGGAATCCATCCCCCGGCGGGACGCTCCAGCCACCCTCGCGCGAACCCGAGTTCGACCGCCGCACGGCGTAGAACATCGAGCGCCGGATGGACCAGCCCCTTTCGCCACACCAGCGACACGGGGGACAGGGGGACCGGATCGACCAGGGGTCGCAGCACCGCTCCAGGCATGGCCGGAAAACCTACTGCCGCGAGGATCGGAAAGGGGTCCTTTGCCATGATCCGCCGGAACTCCTCCTCACCGACGGCGAGCGGCACGGGCGGTGCGACCTCGATGCCGCGCCCCTCGAAGAGGAGCCGGGCGAGGTCGGTCCACTCCGGGGTCCGCGGATTCCCGGCGCCCGCGTAGACCCGCTCCCCGGCCAGCGCGGACAGCGGTATCTCCTGCGACGAGGCCAGCGGGTGTCCCTCGGGCAGCAGCACCGCCATCGGCTCGTAGCGCACGAGCTGGTGGTCAAGCCGGGCCCGCAGTACCGGGTCCAGGCCCGCGTACCGGCCGAACGACGCGTCCAGCCGGCCCGCGACGATCTCCACGGCCGCGCCGGTCAGACCGCTCTCGAAGCGGGCCATCAGCTCCAGCTCCGGGGCGAGTTCACGGGCCCTGTGCAGCACCAGGCGGCCGGTGGCCAGCCCCGGCGAGTTGAGGTCCACCAGCAGCGGGCGGGCCGGGCCGAACGCGGCGAGCAGGTCGTCCAGCGCGCGGAGCACCTCGCGCGCGTGGGGCACCAGCCGCTCACCGTCGGCGGTGAGCGTCACCTGCCGGGTGGTCCGCACGAACAGTTCGGCACCCAGCTCGCGCTCCAGCCGCCGCACGTCCCGGCTGAGGGCCTGCTGGGCGACGTAGAGACGGGCCGCGGCGCGGGTGAAGTGGAGTTCCTCGGCGACGGCGAGGAAGGCGCGCAGCAGGCGGGGGTCGAGATGAGCGGGCATCCGGTGAATTTAGACCGCCCGGCATGGGGCAGGCGTCCTCGCTCCCTCCCCATGCCGGGCGGTCTTACAACCCAGGTGCGTGAATCGGCCCCGAACAGGTGTTGGACCCCATGATCGTCCGCGGGCGACCGTGAACCCATGCCGCCACCGAACCCCTACCGCGCTCTCTTCGCCGTCCCCGGCGCCCGCGCCTTCACCGCCGGGAACCTCATGGCCCGCCTGCCCATGGGCATGTTCAGCGTGAGCGCGGTGGTGATGATCGCCGGCACCCGCGGCTCGTACGCCCTCGCCGGTGCCGTCACCGCGACCGGGCTCGCCGCCACCGCGCTGGTCGCCCCCTGGACGGCGCGGCTCGTCGACCGGTACGGGCAGGCCCGGATCGCCGTACCGGCCACGCTGGTCGCGGTGCTCGGCAGCCTCGCCCTGGTGGTGTGCGTGCGCCGGGGCGCCCCGGACTGGACCCTGTTCGCCGCCTACGCCGCGACCGCGACCACGCCCAACACCGGTGGCATGTCCCGGGCCCGCTGGAACCACCTCCTGCGGGGCGACCCGGCCACCCTGCACACCGCGAACTCCTTCGAACAGGCCGCCGACGAGCTGTGCTTCATGCTGGGCCCGGTCCTCGCGGCCTTCCTGTGCGGCACCTTCTTCCCGGAGGCGGGCACACTGACCGGGGCGGTGCTGCTGGTGACCGGGACCCTGGTGTTCGCCGCCCAGCGCGCGACCGAGCCGCCGCCCCGTCCCGGTGCGGCGGCCGGACCGCCGCCGCTGCGGGCGCCCGGCGTCCTGCCCCTGCTGGTCTGCTGTCTCGCGCTGGGGGCGGTGTTCGGGGCGACGGAGGTCGTCACGATCGCGTTCGCGGACGCGCGCGGGCACGCCGCCGCCGCAGGCGTGGTGCTCGCGCTCCAGGCGGCCGGCTCGTGCGCCGCAGGGCTGGCGTTCGGGACGCTGCGGCCGGTGGGTCCGGCCGCGCGCCGGCATCCGTGGAGCGTGGCCGCGATGACGGTCCTGCTGACCCTGCCGCTGCTCGCGGCGGCCGTCGCCGGTTCGCTGCCGCTGCTGGCCGGCGCGCTGCTGGTGGCCGGGATGGCGACCGCGCCGACGATGGTCACCACGATGGCGCTGGTCCAGGAGCGCACCCCCGAGGGACGCCTCAACGAGGGCATGACCCTGGCGGTGACGGGCCTGCTCGGCGGCATCGCCTGCGGCAGCGCGGCCGGCGGCTGGGTCACCGACCACGCCTCCCCGGCAGCCGGCTACGGCATACCGGTGCTGGCGGCGGCGACGGCCCTGCTGATCTCCCTGGCGGCCGTCCGACGGGCCCAACCGGAGAAGCCCGGCCAGGACCGGCCGGACCCGGCCGAATCACGCACCTGCCATTGACGTGCCCACAGCAGCCACCTACCTTCGCCCGTCGAAGCGCTTCGACATCAGGCATCGAATCGATTCGACGGACGACAGCTGCGACGCGGCGGGCCCGCCCGGTCCGGCCGCGTGGCGAGCGTCCCTGCCGCGAGAACCATCCGACTCCCCCGGAGGCACAGGGTGTTGAAGGCACGACGCGCGGCCCACGGCACGCCCCGGGCCCTCGGCGTCCTCCCACACCCCCGACGTCCTCCTCACCCTCGTCCTCCGGCGCACGCTCACCCGCGGCAGCGCGGTCGGAGCCGTGAAGTAAGGACCCCCCACGTGAAGTTCACCGATGGCTACTGGCTCCTGCGCGAGGGCGTCACCGCCGCCCACCCGGCCGAGGTCCTCGACGTCGCCGAGTCCGACGGCGTCCTGGAGATCCACGCCCCGACCCGCCCGGTCCGCTCCCGCGGCGACCTGCTGACGGGACCGGTCCTGACGATCCGGGCGCACAGCCCGATGCCCGACGTCGTCGGCCTCACCCTGACCCATCTCACCGGCGAACGGTCCCGCGAGCCCGCCTTCGGCCTCACCGGCACGGACACCGTCCCGCGGATCTCCCTCGACGACCGGCACGCGACCCTCACCTCCGGCGACCTGTCGGTGCGGGTGTCGCGCTCCGGCCCCTGGCGGGTCGAGTTCCTCGCCCACGGGCGCTCACTGACCTCCAGCGGCCCGAAGGGCCTCGGCATCATGCGCGACGCGAGCGGCGCCCACTATCTGCGCGAACAGCTCGACCTCGGCGTCGGCACCACCGTCCACGGCCTCGGCGAGCGGTTCGGCCCCCTGGTCAAGAACGGCCAGAGTGTCGACATCTGGAACGCCGACGGCGGCACGGCCACCGAACAGGCCTACAAGAACGTGCCGTTCTACCTGACGGACGCCGGCTACGGCGTCTTCGTCGACCACCCCGGCAGGGTCTCCTTCGAGGTCGGCTCGGAGGCGGTGTCCCGCGTGCAGTTCAGCGCCGAGACCCAGGAGCTGACGTACTACGTCATCCACGGTCCCACCCCGAAGGAGATCCTGCGCAGGTACACCGCCCTCACCGGCCGCCCCGCCCTGCCGCCCGTCTGGTCCTTCGGCCTGTGGCTGTCCACCTCGTTCACGACCTCCTACGACGAGGAGACGGTCACCTCCTTCATCGAGGGCATGCGGGACCGCGAACTGCCGCTGTCCGTCTTCCACTTCGACTGCTTCTGGATGCGGGAGTTCCAGTGGTGCGACTTCACCTGGGACCCGCGGGTGTTCCCCGATCCGGCGGGGATGCTGGCCCGACTGAAGGCGAAGGGCCTGCACGTCAGCGTGTGGATCAACCCGTACATCGCCCAGCGCTCCCCGCTGTTCGCGGAGGGCAGGGCCCTCGGACACCTCCTGAGACGCCCTGACGGCGGCGTCTGGCAGTGGGACCTGTGGCAGCCGGGCATGGCACTCGTCGACTTCACCAGCCCCGCCGCCCGCGACTGGTACGCGGGCAAGCTGGAGGCCCTGCTCGCCCAGGGCGTCGACTGCTTCAAGACCGACTTCGGCGAGCGGGTGCCCCTCGACGTGGAGTGGTCCGACGGCTCCGACCCGGAGCGGATGCACAACCACTACACGTACCTCTACAACCGGACCGTCTTCGAGGTGCTGCGCAAGCACCGCGGCGAGGGCGAGGCCGTGGTGTTCGGACGGTCGGCGACGGCCGGCAGCCAGCAGTTCCCGGTGCACTGGGGCGGCGACAGCGAGGCGACCTACGCCTCGATGGCGGAGTCGCTGCGCGGCGGACTGTCCCTCGGCATGTCCGGGTTCGGCTTCTGGAGCCACGACATCGGCGGCTTCGAGGGCACACCGACCCCCGCCCTGTTCAAGCGGTGGCTGGCCTTCGGACTGCTGTCCTCGCACAGCAGGCTGCACGGCAGCTCCTCCTACCGCGTGCCGTGGCTGTTCGACGAGGAGTCCGTGGACGTACTGCGGCACTTCACCCGGCTGAAGCTGCGGCTCATGCCCTACCTGTACGAGGCCGCCCGCGTCGCCCACGAGGAGGGCACGCCCGTCATGCGGGCGATGGTCCTGGAGTTCCCCGACGACCCGGGCTGCGCCCACCTGGAACGGCAGTACATGCTCGGCCCCGACCTGCTGGTGGCCCCCGTCTTCAGCGACGAGGGGGACGTCACCTACTACGTGCCCGAGGGCACCTGGACCCACTACGTCACCGGGCGGACGGTGACCGGGCCGCGCTGGGTGCGCGAGCGCCACGACGCCATGAGCGTGCCGCTGCTGGTCCGGCCGGGCGCGGTGCTCCCGGTGGGCGCCCACGCCGACCGCCCCGACTACGCGCACGCCCACGGGGTCACCCTGCGGACGTACGGCCTGGAGCGCGGGGCGCGGGTGACCGTGCGGGCCGGCGAGGTCACCTTCACCGTCGTCCGCGAGGGGGACACCCTGCGGGCTTCCTGCGGTGACCCGGTCGCCCCCTGGGCGCTGGCGGCCGGAGACCGGCTGGCGCACGCCGAGGCGGGCACCGGGTTCCTCACCCTGGAGCTGGACCGATGGTGAAGATCACCGATGTGGCGCGGCGGGCCGGGGTCTCCCCCAGCACCGTGTCGTACGCCCTCAGCCGCAAGCGCCCGATCTCCGAGGAGACCCGGCAGCGCGTCGAGGCGGCCGTCCGCGAGCTGGGTTACCGCCCGCACGCGGGCGCCCGCGCCCTGGGCGGCAGCCGCTCCAACGTGCTGGCGCTGGTGGTGCCGCTGCGGGCCGGCATCGACGTCCCGGTCGTCATGCGGTTCGCGGTGTCGGTGGTGACGGCCGCCCGCGGCCACGACCACGACGTGCTGCTGCTCACCCAGGAGGAGGGCGAGGAGGGACTGCGCAGGGTCGCGGACACCGCCCTGGTGGACGCCCTGATCCTGATGGACGTCCAGCTCCGTGACCCCCGGCTGCCACTGCTGCGCTCCCTGGGCCGGCCGTCCGTGATGATCGGGTTCCCGTCCGAGGCGGCCGGGCTGACCTGCATCGATCTCGACTTCCGGGCGGCGGGCGAGGCCTGCGTGGAACATCTCGCGGGGCTGGGACACCAGGTGGTGGCGCTGGTCGGGTCGCCGCCGGAGGTGTATGTGCGGGGCACGGCGTTCGCGCAGCGGGTGGTGCAGGGCTTCACCGGAGCGGCCGACCGGGCCGGGCTGGCCTCCGCCGTGCATCCGTGCGAGGCGACGCCCGCCGCCGCCCGCCGGGTCGCCGAACAGCTGCTGCGCGACCAGCCCGCGCTGACCGGCGTGGTCGTCCACAACGAGGCGGTCCTGGAGCCCCTGGTCGACGCCTTCGCACGGCTGGGCCTGCGCGTCCCCGGCGATCTGTCGGTCACCGCGATCTGCCCCGACGCACTCGCCGAGGGCCTGCCGGTGCCCGTCACCTCCATCGCTCTGCCGGCCGCGGAGCTGGGCGCGCGGGCGGTGGACCTGCTGATGAGGAAGCTGGCCGGCGAGGAGGTGCCGGAGGCGACCCTGCTGCCGCCCCGCCTCACACGGCGGGCGAGCACGGGACCCCGGGCCCTGGGCTGAGGACGGCACACAGCAGAGAACCCCGCCTCCCTGGGGAGGGAGGCGGGGTTCTCTGTTCACATGGGGTGGTGGAGATGGCGGGAATCGAACCCGCGTCCAACGGTGCAGAATCAGGGCTTCTCCGTGCGCAGTTCGCTGCGATTTTCTCGGCCCCGGCGATCACGCGAACAAGTCGCCGACGGGCCCAGTCACTGTTTGATTTCCCATCGCACCCCGTGACCGGGCGCAATGGTTTAGTCCCCTAGATTATGCCAGGATCCGGGTCGGGAACACTCCCGGGCTGACACCCATTAAGGGTCCTTCACTCACTGCTTATTAGGCAGCGAGGGCGAAGGACTGGGAATCGCTCTTGGAATTGGCGATTATTTTTTGCGACATATGGTTAACGAGATCATTGCCGCTTCCTCGACACGCTTCCCCTGCTTCAACAGCCGCTGTCGAAACCGATCATCCCCATGTTGATTTTTCAATGCCCCCGAGGGGGCGGCTCGTCCCCTCTGCGGAGGACTGATGCCATCGTACGTGACCAACGCACCGCGATGCCAGCCTATTCCCGGCGCCCGGCCGGGCCCCGGCGGCGCCGGCCCGCTACTGGGCCGCTACTGGGCCGCCCGCTGCTTCCGCTTGGCCGCCGCGATCACCCGGTCCGACTCCCGCCGGTCCTGCTTCTCCCGCAGGGTCTGACGCTTGTCGTACTCCTTCTTGCCTCGCGCGAGGGCGATCTCCGCCTTCGCGCGGCCGTCCTTGAAGTACAGGACGAGCGGCACGATCGTGTGTCCCGTCTCCTCCGACTTCGACGACAGCTTGTCGATCTCCTCGCGGTGCAGCAGCAGCTTCCGCTTGCGGCGCGCGGAGTGGTTGGTCCAGCTGCCCTGGCTGTACTCAGGGATGTGCGCGTTGTGCAGCCACGCCTCGTCGCCCTCGATCTGCACGAAGCCGTCGGCCAGCGAGGCACGCCCCTGGCGCAGCGACTTCACCTCGGTGCCGGTGAGCACGAGCCCGGCCTCGTAGACGTCGATGATCGCGTAGTCGTGCCGGGCCTTCTTGTTCTGCGCGACGATCTTGCGCCGGCCCTTGGTCTTGTCCTCGGCCGGCTTGCCCTGCTTCGGCTGGGACTCCTTGGGTACGTACATTGCCTTGTTCATAGTCCGGCCATTTTCGCACCTGCGGGGCCCTTGAGGGAAAGCCGATTACGAGGGGCGTGAGCGGACCCTCACGAAGCGTCCCCGAGCCCGCTCAGCACGGTCTCGGCCCGCTCCAGCGCCCCGTCGTCCGCGTCCAGGTCGGGGGTGACGCCCGTACCGTCGACGCTCCGGCCGGAGGGGGTCCTGTAGTGGCCGACGGTCAGCTCGGCCACCGAACCGTCGGGCAGCCGGCTCGGCATCTGGACCGAGCCCTTGCCGAAGGTGCGCGAGCCGACCACGACCGCCCGGCCCCGGTCCCGCAGGGCGCCGGTGAGCAGCTCGGCCGCGCTCATCGTGCCGCCGTCGACCAGCGCCACCAGGGGGCGCGTGGTGTCGCCGCCGGAGTCGGCGTGCAGGGCGCGCTGCTCGCCGTCGACGTCGTACGTGGCGACGAGGCCGCCGTCGAGGAAGACGGAGGCGGTGGAGACGGCCTCGGTGACCAGACCGCCGGAGTTGCCGCGCAGGTCCAGGACGATCCCGGCGCCGGCCGGGGCCGCGTCGACGGCGGTACGGACGGCGCCCCCGACGCCCTTGGTGAACGCGGTGATCCTGATGACGGTGACGCCCCCGGCAAGGGTGCGCACGGTGACCGAGTCGGTGGACAGACGGGCCCGGCGCAGTGTCCGGGTCCACACGCGCGTGCCGCGTTCCAGGCCGAGCCGGACGGTCGTACCGGCGACCGCGTCCGTCGCGTCACCGCGCAGTAAGGAGACGACGTCGGTGACCGGCCGTCCGTCGACGGTGCTTCCGTCGACGCTGCGCAGCCGGTCCCCGGCACGGATCCCGGCGGCGTCCGCGGGGGAACCGGCCTGCACCCTGGTGACCTCGATCCGGCCGTCCCGCTCGCGCCGCGCCTCCAGACCGACGCCGGTGTACAGCCCGTCCAGGGACTCCGCGAACTGCTCGTACTCGCCCTCGGAGTACACCGCCGCCCAGCGGTCCCCGCTGCGGCTCACGGCACGTTCGGCGGCCTCCAGGGGCGACTTTCCGTCGGCCATCGCTTCCTCGGCGGCCCTGGTCACAGCCTCCGGGGGGCTGGTGGGAACGGTGGCACGGGCCGCTCCGGACGCGGCCCTGCCGCCGTTGTCGGGCAGCGAGCCGGTCGCCGCGCCCGCGACGAGCACGCTCGCGAACATAAAGGTCAGAGCCGCCCCGCGGCCGAAGCGGCGGGGCGAACAGAGCGGTTCGCGGCCTGACATGGCGGTGAGTCTAGGGGAACGCGAAGGGGCCGTACGGTCGCTTGACCGTACGACCCCCTTGGCATGTGTCACACCTTCAGGTACTTGCGCAGCGCGAAGAACGCGGCAAGCGCGGGCATCAGCAGGCTGGTGGCGAGGATCAGCGGAAGCTTCGTCAGGACCGCGTCCCAGCCGATGAAGTTGATCAGCGTCAGCTGGTCGGCCAGGGCCAGCCCGTGGTCGATGAGGAAGTACCGGGCGAGCACCAGGAATCCGCAGGCGACCGTGCCGCCGATCAGTCCGGCGACGGCGGCCTCCGCGATGAACGGCGCCTGGATGTAGAAGCCCGAGGCGCCGACCAGGCGCATGATCCCCGTCTCGCGCCGCCGGCTGAACGCCGAGACGCGCACGGTGTTGACGATCAGCATGAGCGCCACGACGAGCATCAGCGCCATCACCGCGCGGGCGGCCCAGTTCATGCCGTTCAGCAGCTTGAAGAGGTTGTCCAGGATGCCCTTCTGGTCCTGCACGGACTGCACGCCGTCCCGCCCGTCGAAGGCGGTCGCGACGACCTTGTACTTCTCCGGGTCCTTGAGCTTGATCCGGTACGACTCCTGCATCTGGTCCGGCGTGAGGGAGGCGGCCAGTGGTGAGTCGCCGAACTGCTCCTTGTAGTGCTTGTAGGCCTCGTCCTGCGACTCGTACGTCACCGAGTCGACGACCGACATCTTGTCGAGGTCGGTCTTGATCTGCTTCTTCTGGTCCTCGGTCACCGCGCCCTTGGCGCAGTTGGGGTCCGACTCGGCGTCGCTCTTGTTGCAGAGGTAGACCGAGACGTTGACCTTGTCGTACCAGTAGCCCTTCATCGTGCTGACCTGGTCGCTCATCAGGAGCGACCCGCCGAACAGGGCGAGCGACAGGGCGACGGAGACGACGACGGCGAACGTCATCGTCAGATTGCGACGGAGACCGACACCGATCTCGGACAGTACGAACTGGGCGCGCATGGCGGGTTGTTCAAGCCTTTCCGTGGACGGTCGCGGTCAGTGCTGGTAGCCGTAGACGCCGCGCGCCTGGTCGCGGACGAGTCGGCCCTGCTCCAGCTCGATGACGCGCTTGCGCATCTGGTCCACGATGTTCTGGTCGTGCGTCGCCATCACCACGGTCGTACCGGTCCGGTTGATCCGGTCCAGCAGCTTCATGATGCCGACGGAGGTCTGCGGGTCGAGGTTGCCGGTGGGCTCGTCCGCGATCAGCAGTTTGGGCCGGTTCACGAAGGCGCGGGCGATCGCCACCCGCTGCTGCTCACCACCGGACAGCTCACCGGGCATCCGGTCCTCCTTGCCGCCGAGCCCGACGAGATCGAGCACCTGCGGCACGGACTTGCGGATCTCGCCGCGGGACTTGCCGATCACCTCCTGCGCGAAGGCGACGTTCTCGGCGACCGTCTTGTTGGGCAGCAGGCGGAAGTCCTGGAAGACCGTCCCCAACTGGCGGCGCATCTGCGGCACCTTCCAGTTGGACAGGCGCGCGAGGTCCTTGCCCAGGACGTGCACCTGACCGTGGCTGCACCGTTCCTCTCGGAGGACCAGCCGCAAAAAGGTGGACTTTCCGGAGCCGGAGGACCCCACGAGGAACACGAACTCGCCCTTCTCCACTTCCAGGGACACTTCCCTGAGTGCGGGGCGGGTCTGCTTGGGGTAGACCTTGGAGACATTGTCGAATCGGATCACGGATGCACCACGGGTCGCCGGGGGTAGATGAGCGTGACCATACGCGAACCGGGGACACGTGCGCAGGCAGCGGTCACGGTTGCGTGCGGCTTGTGCGTTTTTGTACGGCCGCTGCCCTGTGAGGCAGCTCCCGCCGGGACCCCGCGCTGAATCCGGCGGAACCTGGCACAGTGGAGGGGAACGTTTGCGTCGCAGCGGGCGTTGTGTCTGTGGAACCGGTGCAAGGAGGGCGAGCGCATGACGTACGACCGGCTGGTGTGCGCCAACTGCGCCGCGCCCGTGAACGAGGGCCGGTGCAGGGTCTGCCGCGCGAATCGCGAGCGGCTGCAGCAGGACAACAACTTCTTCGCGGGACTGAACCCGATGGCGCTGATCGCGCTGCTGGCGGTGCTGGTGGCAGCGATGGCACTGCTCGCCCACCAGACCGCGTAGCCCCCGTACGACGCCGAAGGGCCCGGAGCTTTCCAGCTCCGGGCCCTTCGCGCGTACGTCACGTACCGGTACGGCTGCCTACTGTCAGGCAGCAGCCCCGCCGCGGCCCTCCGCGAGACGCGGAAGCACACGGAAGCCGATGCCGCCGACGATCATCGTGGCAGCGCCGATGATCAGGAACGTGGTCTGCCCGGCGCCGGTCTCGGCCAGCTCCTTGCCACCACCCTGGGCGGCGTTGTCCGAGGTCGCGTCCGAGGTGTCGGTCAGCGCGGAGCTGCCGACCTCCTGAGCGGCGGTGCCGTCGGGGGTGGTACCGGAACCGCCGGTGCCGCCGGCCGTCGAGCCACCGGAGGTGGAACCGCCACCCGTGGTGGAACCGCCGGAGGTGGATCCACCGGTGGTGCTGGAGCCGCCGGTGGTGCTGGAGCCGCCGTTGTTCCCCGAGCCGCCGTTGTTCCCCGAGCCACCGTTGTTGCCCGAGCCCCCATTGCTACCCGGGTTCTCCCCACCGGGGTTTTCCCCACCGGGGTTCTCCCCACCCGGGTTCTCCCCACCCGGGTTCTCCCCACCGGGGTTCTCGGGCTCCTCGTCATCGCACTCGGGGTCGGCGACGATGTCACAGATCGGGTCTTCGCCGTCCTGCGTGGTGACGTCGGGGCCGCCGGCCGTCGAGACAAGCCCGCTCAGGCCGCCCTCGTCGCCGGCGGCCGAGGCGACGCCCGCCACCGTCAGCGAGGCGCCCGCGGCGATCACTGCGCCCGCGGCGATGCGCGCGATACGGACGCGCGTCTTCTTGGTCATATGGTTGCTACCCCCAGTAGCCGGAATTCGTCGATGAGGCCGCGCCCAGGGCGGTGATCGACGGGGGTAGCCAGAAGTGCTGAAGCCCCCGGTTCACATGCGCCCCAGAGATACGCATGCCAGACTGCACCTTTCCCATTTTTCATAGCAACGTCAAGGGCGTTGCGCACGCAATGTCCAACTCGGCACGCTTTGCCGGGCATTGAAGGTGTGAGTGTGATGTAAAACCCAGACATGCCGGGAGTCGCGGGCAAACGAAAAGGCAACCACCCCCATCGCGGGGGCAGTTGCCTTGTCGACAAAGTTACTTCTCCTGCTGCTTGCGCCAGCGAATGCCGGCCTCCAGGAACCCGTCGATCTCACCGTTGAAAACGGCCTCGGGGTTACCGACCTCGAAGTCGGTGCGCAGGTCCTTGACCATCTGGTACGGGTGCAGGACGTACGAACGCATCTGGTTGCCCCAGGAGTTGCCGCCGTCGCCCTTGAGGGCGTTCATCTTCTCCTGCTCCTCCTGGCGGCGCCGCTCGAGCAGCTTGGCCTGGAGGACGTTCATCGCGGAGGCCTTGTTCTGGATCTGCGACCGCTCGTTCTGACAGGAGACGACGATGCCGGTGGGGAGGTGGGTCAGCCGCACCGCGGAGTCGGTGGTGTTGACGCCCTGGCCGCCGGGGCCGGAGGAGCGGTAGACGTCCACCCGCAGCTCGGACTCGTCGATCTCGATGTGGTCGGTCTTCTCGACCACGGGCAGGATCTCGACGCCCGCGAAGGAGGTCTGGCGGCGCCCCTGGTTGTCGAAGGGCGAGATACGCACGAGCCGGTGCGTGCCCTGCTCGACGGAGAGCTGGCCGTAGGCGTACGGGATCTGCACGGCGAAGGTGGTCGACTTGATGCCGGCCTCTTCCGCGTACGAGGTCTCGTAGATCTCGGTCTTGTAGCCCTTCTGCTCCGCCCACCGCAGGTACATCCGCTGGAGCTTCTCGGCGAAGTCGGCGGCGTCGACGCCACCGGCCTCGGCGCGGATGTTGACGAGGGCCTCGCGGGAGTCGTACTCACCGCTGAGCAGCGTGCGGACCTCCAGCTCGTCCAGCGCCTTCTTGACGGAGACCATCTCGGACTCGGCCTCGGCGCGGGCGTCCGGGTCGTCCTCCTCCTCGGCCATCTCGAACATGACGGAGAGATCGTCGATCCGGCCGCGCAGCGCGTCGGCCTTCCTGACCTCGGCCTGGAGGTGGGACAGCTTGCTGGTGATCTTCTGCGCCTCGTCCGGGTTGTCCCACAGGGACGGCGCTGCCGCCTGCTCCTCGAGCACGGCGATATCTGCCCTCAGCTTGTCGAGGTCCAGAACGGCCTCGATCGACTCCATGGTCGAGGAGAGGGACTTGAGCTCTTCGGATACATCGACGACTGCCACCCCTCCAGCGTAACGGCTCCGCCAAGCACCGGGCTCCGGCAGTGGCCGATCAGGAGCCACCGCCACCGTGCAACCCAGTGGCCGTCCGGCAGACAGGCGAGCCTGAGGACTGCTCGACCTGACCAGTCCGTGGGTGTCCGTGGGTGTCCGTGGGTGAGTGGGGTCGTTGCCGTCACGTGCCGCCCTCAGCCGAATCCGTCTCTTCCGAGGCTGCCGAAGCGCCTGAAAGACCGGGGCCCGGGCGGCATCGCGGACGGACCGCATACTGGCCGGTATGACCGTTCGCGACAAAGCACACTGTCTGCTGGATGCTCTGCCGGAGGACCGGCTGATGGATGCCATAGAGCTGCTGCGCGAGTGGGCCGAGGTGGAGCGTGGTGAGCGCCCGCGTCGGCACTTCCGCACGACCGCTTCGTTCGACGGTGACCCTGACCTCGGGGTACGTGCCAAGAACATCGTGACGCGGCGAAGGGGACCGGACCTCGGCGATCTCGGCGTCGGAGATCCAGCGTCCTCTTTGGCATCCCAGACGGCGGCGGCGTACTTGACCGGCACCCTCGGGCCAGCCCACGTCAGGGCAGACAGAAGCACCTCCGGTGCGCGCCCAGCATTTACCACGCCCCGGGCACGCACCGAAGGTGCGCTGGGTCGTTGACCAGCGAGTGCGTGAACTACGGCGACCGATCCGATCTACGGCTGAACGGACTGAAGGACCAGTCCCTCATGTCCACCCTTGTCCGCACTCCAAAGGACTGCCTTACCGCTGGACTCGCCGGCCCACAGCGTGGCGGAACAGCCGCTACTAAAGCCAAGGAGTACGGAGGTCGACTCGCGCCCTTCAACTGTGCTCCATGTCCCGGCACCCGACATCGTCTGCACGCCGCTTGCGGAACACTCGAAGTATTCCAAGCTCAGCCGATCAGCTGAGAAGGACCCGTCCGCGTTCAAAGTCAGCCTGGTTTCCTCGTCCACCCAATCACGCACAAGAGAAGCACTGTGAACCAATTTTCCTTTTGGATACGCGTCATATCCGGTAGAGGCGTAACAGCCGGATGCGAGGAATGTCGCGATGAGCAACAAACCACCCCGTCTCGAGACCACCCACCTCGGAACACCGCCGCGCCTTGAGCCCGCTTGCGTCAAAACCTTGCTCACGAGTCCGCCCGCTCCGTTAGTGGGGAATCATCACACGGAAAGTAATGGACATGTAGTGCGATTGCATCGCCGACCCCGAAGTGAAGGGGCGACTCGCAATGATCCCATCATGATCGTGGCGCTGCACTGCCCGGTCAGCTGCTGTTCCATACCCTGTCGCGATATGAGCGAATGAAGACATCGTCATGCTGTTCTCGATGGTTATCCGCGCTTGTATACCAGTGGAGTTGGCGCGAAGAATCTTGTAATGAGACGTGTACGAACCGAGTACGGCCGTTGACGTGTTGTGATCCCCGGTGGCGATTGACCACTGATCGGCGAGGAATTGGGCGATCTTTTCCGAGGTGCCTTTCTTACCTATTGAATACGGCTCAAGGTCTCCCTCAAGCTTACCCTGACGCCAAAGTCGCGAAATCTCGGAACGCTGTGCGGCCGTGATGTCGCTCATACCGACCTGCTGTGCGACACGGCTGTCCTCCCCGTAGTTGGTGGCACCGTCGAGGAGCCCTGCCGCCCACTTCAGGCCGATCGTCCGGAAGTCGTCGTCACCACCGCCGAGTACCGCGTCCTCGGGATTGCAAGTGACCAGCACAGGGATCATGGCGCACTGCCGGGCCTCCAAATACCCCGGAGACGCAAGGATTGGCGGAATATAGGGCATAGAGGTCGGCGCAGGGCCCACCACAGGTCCGAGGGGACTCGCGCACGGGGCAAGGGGCACTACACCACAGGCGGGACTACCCAAACTGCCACCGCCGCCCGCCGACGCCGTACCGCCTCCGCCGTGCGGCGTACCCCGTACGGTGCCGTCGGTGTCCTTCCCCCCGTTCGGGTCTCCCGTAGTTCCGCCGTCGGGGCGGGTCCAGCCGGCGCCGCCGTTGCAGCTGTCGCACCAGAGGCCGGTCGGGTCGCTGCCCGTGACAGGGTTGTTGTTGGCATAGCTGTAGCCGTTGAGGGACTGCGGCTGGTCGGTGGCCAAGATGGGGTCGACGCTGATGAACTGGCCGATGGCGGCGTCGTATTCGCGGGCACCGACATGGGTCAGCCCCGTGGTGGTGTCCCGGGTCTTGCCGAGGAAGCTCTTGTCGTCGGGCCAGGGGCCGTACAGCGGTGTGCCGCGGTCGGCGCCGAAGGGAGTGGTGTAGCGCTTGGTGAAGCTTTGTGCCGTGTCGGGGTTGATTGCCAGTGAGGATGTGCCGTGGTGGTCACCGGTGAGGTAGGTGAGTTTGTTGGTCCCTGATTCGTTGGAGCGGAAGGCTGCTGTGATGCCGCCTGCGGAGTAGTACCGCTGGGCCCATGTGGTGCCGTCGGCGCGCAGGTGGAGTTCGGTGGCGCCGGCGTACAGGACGCGTTCGCCGTTCTGGGTGTTGCGGATCAGCAGGGTGCCGGCTGCGTCGTAGAGGTAGTCGGTGGCGCGGCCGTTCTCGGTCAGCTTGCTGAGCTTGCCCTCGTCGGACCAGAGCAGGCTCTGGGCGGCGGTGGCTCCGGGACGCTGGGTGGTGTTGCCGGTGACGTCGTAGCCGTAGGAGCGCTGCGGAGCCGTGCAGTCGGTGCCGGTCGTGGTTCCGGTCAGCGTGTGCGGCTGTGCGGGCTTGGTGTAGCAGTAGGTCGTCTTTGTGGCGCCACTGGTCTTGTTGGTGGTTTCACTGGTGCGCTGACCTGCGTCGTTGTACCCGTAGCTGGTCCAGTACGGGCCCGGCCCCGAGAGGCTGGCGGCGCTGCGTGCGTCTTCGCATTTCTGGGAGGACGGTGTCCAGGCTTCGATCAGGCGTTGGTGGCCGTCGTAGGCGAAGCACTGGGTGTCTGCGCTGCTGGTGCCGCCCAGGATGGTGGGGTCGCTGATTCGGGTGACGTTGCCGGCTTGGTCGAACGTGTAGTTGAGGTCTTGCAGCATGTACGGGTGCGTTTGGTCGGTGACACTGCTGCGGGTGAGGCGGCCGGTGCCCTCCTCGTAGGTGTTGGTGACGTAGATGTTCTTGTTTCCCGTGCCACCAACGCCCAGGGTGAGCTGTTGTGGCTGGGCAAGTGCCGAGTAGGAGACGTTGCCGAGGTAGCCGGTCGTCCCGGTGATGGCGGTCAGGTCGCCCAGTTCGTCATAGGTGAAGCCGGTGATCTCCGACCCCAGGCCGCCCATCGCGGGCTCGCGGCTGTTCTGCAGGGTGCCGTCGAGGTTGTAGTAGGACTCGTAGGAAAGCGTCGCCGGCTGGCCCGCCTGTACGAATGGATCACTGGCAGGCAACTGGAGCTGGCTGGCCGTGGGGCGGCTCAAGCTGTCGTAGTCGGTGACGGCCCGTGTGTACGCCGCGCCCGTCTTGCCTCCGACGTAGCGTGTGGAGGATGAGGGCAGGCCCTTGAGGATCGTGTCGTAGGTGTAGCCGGTGAGCTGATTGGCCTCTGTCTGCGAACCGGTCCACGTGGCGGTGATCCGGTTCAGTTCGTCGTACCCGGTGATGAGGGAGGTACCGCGTGCGTCCGTGGCTTTGATGACGCGGTCGAGCTCGTCGTATTCGGTGCCCGTCGTCCCCTTGTCCGGATCCCGGGCGCTGATCTGACGGCCGTACAGGTCGTAGTCGTAGGACCAGGTGGCTCCGTCCGGACCCGTGACCGTCTTCTGCTTTCCGTCCAGCGTGTAGGTGAAGCGCGTGGTGCTGTACGAGGTGCTGGGGCCGGTGCCGAAGGAGTCGTCCGCCGGGATGGCACCCACGTATGCGCGAGTTTCGGTGGTCTGGCCGCGGACGTCGGTGATGGTGCGCTGGGCCGAGCCGCCCTCCAGAGCGGTCGTGGCGACGGAGTCACCGGTGTAATTCGTGCACGTGGTCCACTTCTTGACGCCGAAGACGTGGAGGGAACTTGTTCTGGGACGGCCCGCTCCGTCGAACACCGTCTGGGTCTGAGCAGGGGCCTCACCGTACTCGGCACGGGTGTAGGTGCCGTTGGGTGAGCTACTGGTGTCGAAGATGTCCGCGTACGTCTCGTAGGCCAGGCCGCGCGTGTCGTAGCGCGTGTCCGTCAGGAGGCGGCCGCCTTGGGGCGTGGGCGACTGGGTCTGCAGGGGGCGCAGGAGCGCGTCGTAGAGCGTGTAGGTGGTGTTGTAGGTCTTGCCGTCCTTCTTCAGGGCTGAGGTCGACACCCATGACGGCTTGGTGTTGTCGAGGTGGTACGTGAAGGTCACGCTGGCCGCGTCGCCTGCGCCGCTGCTCCGGTTGGGCTGCCACACCGCGGTCATGCGTCCGAGGGCGTCGTAGGAGCTTTCGGTCTTCTTGAGGTTCACGTCGTAGACCCGCAGGGCCTGGCCACGGCGTGGATCCAGGTAGCTGGTCGTTTTGAACCCCTTGGGGTCGGCGGTGACCGTCCTCGTCAGCGGCCCGGCGTCCGTGGGCAGGTACGTCGTGGTGCTGGTCTTGCCGGCTGCGTTCGCAATGCTCTGCGGACGCCCGAGGCTGTCATACGTGGTCGTGGCAGCCGTTTGCCAGCCGGCGGGGATTCTTTCGCCGTTGAGGTCGAGGGTGGTGACGTAACCCGTGGCGCGGCCCGTCCAGGTCGGCTGACCCTTGGTGGGCTTCTGGGCAGCGGACCAGGTAGCGGCGCTGGGGTTGTCGTAGAGCATGGCGGTGTCGGTCAGGACGTCGCCGCGCGTGCTTCTGTTCACCGGCAGATTCAGGTCGGTGTCCGCGGTCGCGCAGGTGCGGGCCACTGTGCGGGTGCGCGAGGTCAGGCTGGTGATTCCGAGGTCGGTGTTGCGGGCGTACCACGTGCGGGTGCAGGTCTCGTCGGAGGCCTTGCCGACTTGACCTGAGTCCTCGACCGTGACGGGCATGCCGTAGCTGTCGTAGGACGTGGTGCTCTGGCGCTCTCGCCAGGTCTGGGAGACGGTCAGGTAGGTGTAGCTGCGTGTTTTCTGGGTGCGGACGAAGCGAGCCACGTGGTCGCCGGCGCCGGGCACCGTCTGCCGGGCGGTCTCCTGCGACCAGGGGTCGGTGATCGTCGCCGAGATCGCTGTGGTGCCGTCGTAGGTGACCTGCTGGCGGAGTTGGCCTGCGTACTGGTTGCTGTCGGTGAAGGAGGCGGCACCAAGAGTTGGGGAAGCGAGTGGGGCGACGGAGACGGACTTGGTGGTGCCGTCCTTGTTCTTGTCACCGTGCATGCCCTGCAAGTAGAGGGAGACCGTACGGGATCGGGTGGCGTCCGTGGCGCCGGACCAGACGGTGACGTGGCGATAGCCGCGCCAGTCCGACCAGGTGCGCTCCTCCGCCGGGGTGAACGGCTCGTTGCTGTGGTGCCAGGCCGCGCCGCTGTAGGAGTAGGCGTGCTCGACCGTCTCACCGGCGGTGGCGGCGTCGGAGGCGGTCACGGCCAGGACGCGGTACTTGTGGAACCAGTCGATCGCGGCGTCTTCGGCGCCGTTGATGTGCCAGAACTGGGGATAGCAGGAACGGCTGTTGGAGTCCGGAGTCGCGCCCAGTACCTCGCCGCGTACGCACTCCTCGCCCGACAAAGTCACCGTGGTGATCGCGCCGGTTTCCGACGTGACGGTGGAAACGCGGGGCCGGGTCAGCGGCAGGATGTCGTCGGTGGCGTCGACCCGGTTGGGGCGCATCTGGTAAGTGAATGAGATCGGATTGAGGGCGATCGGTGTGGCGCCGGCCTTGCCCGTCCGCTTCAGGGACTTCAGGGTAAGTACCTGGTCGGAGCTGTCGCCGATGTCTCCGCCGTCGAGGTACTGCTGGGTCAGGTCCCAGGAGTCCACGGGGTCGTAGGCGACCGTGGTGGCGTTGTAGGAGAAGGTGTCGATTCCGGTCAGGCGCTTGCGGGAGAAGAAGGATGTTCCGGCCGAGTTGCACTCGGTGTCGCCGCTTGTACAGATCGCGTCGAAGGGTACGTCCGGCCAGTTGTCCGCGGTGTCCTTGGTCAGGCTGGAGCAGTCCGTGGCGGTGCAGCGCTCGGCGTGGGAGAAGGTGACCTTGGCGTCTGCCTTGTCGGTGAACAGAGCGCCGGCGCGCAGGCCGTACTCGACGCGGGTGAGGTAGCCGCCGCGCGTGTAGGCGGCGTTCGCCGTGGTCGCCTTGTTCTTCTTGTAGTGGTTCGATTCCTTGGCGTACCAGTAGGTGGAGGCGTTGCCGCTGGTGTCCTCGACGTAGTCGAGGTTCCATCGCCAGGCCTGCGTCAGGGCGCGGTCGGCGAAGGCGTCGCCCGCGGAGTAGCCGGGCTCACCCGAGTCGTCACCGAAGACCGGCGCGGTCCAGGCGGAGTGGGTGCGCTGGGTGTCGGCGCCGGTCAGCTTGTCCAGACCGAAGACGTACTTGGTGCCGTCGCCGGTGACGACGGTCCAGTACTCGCCGTTGTCGTCGCCGTTGTCGGCGCCCGTGGCGCGGGTGACCTTGGAGGCGTCGTCGTTCTCCAGCCGCCATTGGCCGCTGCCGTCGTTCCTGACCAGTCGGCTGGCCTTGCCGTTCAGCACCAGTCGGGCGTTGTCGTACTTCCAGCACTGGTCGAAGACGTCCGTGTGGCCGTCGTCGTCGCAGGAGCCGTAGGTGCGCTCGATGAAGGACTCGGTGAGTCCGAAACCCTCACCGACCGCCGTCGCCTGGTTGTTGGTGGTGGCGGTGCGGCCGTCGACGCTGCCCGAGTCGTACGACAACGACAGCGGCGGTACCGGGCCCGCTGCCGCGGGAGGCATCGTGAAGTCATACGACCAGGTGAACGCGCCAGAGCTGCCGCCCGCCTGCCACGACGAGGATTCCGACAGAGGTGTGGCCGAATAGTCTCCGGCCCCCTTGGGTGACGCGCCGGTTCCGGTGCTGGCAGCGGTGAGTGCCAGGACGGTGGCGCCCGAAGTGCTTCCCGTGGCTCGAAGAAGCTGCGTAGACGCGCCGCTCGCGGATCCAGCCAGGCGGACGTCGGCCGATACGGACTGGTGGACGATGTCGTTGTCCGACGAAAGCGGCCGCTGCGCGCGGCACTCGGTCCTCTGGGGGGTGGTCAGCGCACAGCTCGGCAGTTGCACCAGACGCAACCGCTGGGCCCAGCCTCCGCCGATGGCCGCCGCGAAGCCGCTGTAGTCCACACTCATTTCAGCGGTGCCCGAGGTGTCCGCCTCAGCAGTCAGCAGAATGCCGACAACGCCTGCCTTGCGGGCAGCCCCTTGGTCCAGCAGCTTCACTCGTGCGGTGCCGCTGGCCGGGACCCCGCCACTGGATGGCGGCGCTATCGTCACCGGAATACCGGCCGGGTCCGCCTTCCCCGCCTTGCCGCCTGTGAGGGCGAGCTCCGCCTCGCCCTTTGCCGGCCATGCGGACTTCTGCTGCGACTGGGCACGCTCGGCTTGCTCTGTATTCGCCTTCTTGTCCTCGGAAACCCGCTGCCTGGCCTTCTTCGCGCCAGGGTCGTCGAACGCCTTGACTTTACTCACCCGGGACTCGGGCACGTCGGGCCGCCCCAGACCACCGGGACCGGCGGCTTGGGCTACCTGCGCCACCCCCAGAGGCACCACCAGTGCCAGAGTCAGTGACTGCGCCAGCAACCGTCTCCGACGGTGCTGGTCACCGCCACCATTTCGTCTTGAGGTGCCTATGCCAAAGCGCATCGCTGTCCGCCCCACCCGGTCTCGTAAGAAAGTCGAGAAATTCATCGCCAAACCGAAGTACGGCGCCTGTCGAGTCGTACTGGGCGAACGCCAACTCACCCAGTACGACCTCCGTCACTCATTTACCGGTCAGTCGCCTACGGTTTCCTCGATCTGTGCGCTGCTGGCCATTGCCCCGGCCCAGAGCCGAACTTCCCGAACGCGGGCAGGCAGGTGATGCCGCCACGTGGTACCCGTAGATTCCGCCCCGATGGCGAAGTCACCGCTGCCGAGCTTCACAGTGAACGCCCGGGCGTCACCGTTCTGGTTGTAACCGAGGTAGAGACTGATCGTCCCGTTCAGAGAGTTGTAGATGCCGGTCAGCCGCACCTGGCTGTCCAACGCCACATCCTTGTCCGAGATCACCGATGTGAAGTTGCCGGCACTGTCCAGTCGGCCGAAGTGCCACTTGCCGACCGGCACAGTGCTCTCCTCACCGGTGTCTTCGTTGAGCCCGGTCTGCTTGCCGGTCAGTTCGTACCAGAAACCCCATGACGAACCGTCCGCAGCGGGTTGGCCCAACACCTGTCCCACATAGCCGATGTCCTTCGGCAGAAGCTTCGCGGTGTCCAATTGGACCAACGTCGTCACCGTGAACGACGCATGCTCCGACACCAACGGTCCCGGCGTGCTTGCTGAGCCGTCGACACCGTCAAGCACGATGTCGCCGTCTTCCAGCGACGCCCCGCCCGACAGTGTCAGGCGTTTGCCGTAGCCCGACGTCGTATCGTCGACGGTTCCGTTGCTCCCACGGTCCGCACTCCAGTCCGCCATCAATTCCACACCGGCGTATCCATCAGAGGTAAGCAACTCAGCTTCTTCGGCGACCTGCTGAGCACTCAGCGCCTGCTGCCAGACAGCAACCTCATCGATGGAACCCTGGAAGTAGTAACCGGGTCCTGTGCTGAGCTGGTGGCGGCCGAAATCCAGTGGCGCGGTCGACGAGTACGAGCCATCCACGGTCTGGCCTTGGTACTGGCTGCGGCCGTCCACATAAAGCATGAGTTTGTCGGTCGCCGGATCATAAGTGCCAGTCAGGTGCGTCCATACACCGACCTGTGCAGGGTAGGCCGCGTACTGGCCGAAGTACCAGTCGCTCTGGCCCGGCTGACGAATTCCGAAGAACCAGGTCTTCTTATCGACCGCGTACTCCAGGAGGAACGGACTGCTGACACTGTCCTTCGTCGAGAGCACGGCGGCATTGCGGTCGTTGCGTTCCAGCCGAACCCAAGCGGAAAGAGTGAAGGCCGAGCGGGTCTCAAGAGCCGGGGCAGCCGTCTGCGCGTAGGCAGTGGACCCGTTCAGCGATAACCCCGCATCAGTGATCGGCGTCTCCAGGGGAAGCCCCTGAGGGTCACGATTGATCAGCCCACGGCGCCCCCTGTCATCCCGCACGGCTCCTCCGCCCAGCGTGGCGTTGTCCTGACCGTCGGACGTCGCCGAGTCCAGCGCGGCGCCGCTTGCCTCACTGAAGTTCCACCGGCCGATCGGCCCCGGCCCCGTGGCGACCAGGAAATCGACCACGGACTCCGCGCCGTAGCGACCGACGTTGTCCTTGGCCCGTACGTACAGGCGGTAAGTCCCCGCGCTGTCGGGAGTGATCGTGACCGTCTTGGTCGAACCGGTCTGATCTGCCGACCACGCAGCGTTCAAGGAGAGCTTGTACTGGTAGGCAGCAATATTCGTGTCCCCCACCGCGGGCGCGAAGCTGAAGGCGCCAGGGGTACCCGGCCCTCCACCGGCCACGCAGGCGTTGGTCGTGCATTGCGTGTACGGCGAGCCGAAGCCCACCTGTGGCGCCTTCGGCGCAGTCGGGTCGACCTTGAAGTAACAAGGCGCGCTGTAACCGGAGTTCAGCCGGTTCGTGCCGTCCTCGTAGGAGGACAGAGTCAGTGCCTTCAGTCGGTACAGCACGCCTTCTGTGAGGGTGGGCAGAGTTTTGGCCTGCCTGACCAGGTTGCCGACGTATCCGGAGGTCGGGCTGTCGAGGTCGGTGTGGGCGAGTACCCATGTCGAGGTGGAGGCGTCGTACTTCTCCGTCCGCCACCGAATCCTCAGGCTGGCGCCGACGGAACCACCGGCTGCCGTGCGCGGCTTGCCCTGAACCAGTGGTGTCGGGTCGGACACGATGTTCGGGACAGCCGAGTTGGTCGCGCAGACGTAGGACGAGCCTGCGACCACACCTACCTCGGTGGGGGTGTCCGGCAGACCCACGTACTTCACCGCGAGCGTGGCATCGTTCTTGAACCGCTTCCACGCAGCGGTGTCACCCTCGTCGTGGGCCTTGATCTCGAGGGTCAGACGGGAGAACTTGCCCGCAGCGAAGTCGCGCACGGTCGGGGTCAGGTTCTCGTTCGTCTCCGCTGCGTTGTCGTTGAACTCGACCGGCGCGTCAGGCGAGTCGGGGTCGCACAACGAGCCGCGTCCTGCCGAGATGTGGCGGTCCACCATCAGATCCAGCTCGGCCGGCCGCGACGACCACGTGGTGGCGGAGGAGATGTTGTTGGTGCGGACCAGGTCCACCCAGCGCGGGTCGCACTGGAACGCCCACGGTTCGGTCACCCGGAACGTGGCATCCAGGATGTGCTTGCCCTTCAGACTGGCCGGGGAGAACTCGAAGTACAGCTTCTGCACGTAGCCCGGACCGCAGTAGTAGCCCTTCCAGCTACCGCACTTGCCGACACCCTTGCCCTGGTCGTCGTCGCCGTTGGACCAGCCGTACGACTCGTAACCGTCGCTGCGCAGCAGGGTCCGCTCCGACTCGCCCCACGAAACGGTCGGGTCGATGAAGAGCGGGAACGCCGACTCCTCGGTCGTGGAGAGCATCTTCGCGTCCGGCACCACCGACAGCGAGTCCTTCGTGACGGCCACATCCATGCGGGCCACGGCGTCGCCCTGCCCAGGCTCCAGACCTAACCCCGACGGCGCGCTCTCCGACGGGTCGGACGGCTCGACCTCAGCGGTGCCCGGCGTATCAGCCGTCACCAACTGAGTCTGCGTCGAGGCGGCTTCGCCGGCCGAGTCCCACATCCGCGCGGGCGGCGCCTTGAACACCGTACGTCCGCTGTCGTCGACGGCCGCGAGGTTGCCGGACGCTCCTTCGCGGACGTCCAGGCCCTGGGCCTTGAGTCCGAAGGTGAGCTTGTGCAACTCGTCGTTCGCCGCGGCCTCAGGCGTCTTCACCACGAACACGGGCTGGAAGCTCTCCGGTGTCGCGGTCACCTTCAGGTCAACGCCCGCGAGCACCTCCGGGTACAGCGCGCTCGGGCCGTCCAGCTGCGGGGTCGGGAGCGCCCCGGCCCACGTCAGTTCGAGCGACTTGCCCTGGTCCTCGATCGAGGCCAGCGGCGCCTTGTTTCCACCCGCCGAGAACGCGATCGACACGGCGGCGGCCTTCGGCCCCACCGAGCCGTCGGAACGTTTCACCAGAGTCGCGTCCGGCGCCTGCCAGCCACCGCCCGGCCTGCTGACCCGGACAGGGACAGCCGACTCCTCAAGCGTGAAGGTGAAGCCGTCCGGGTTGGCGTAAGTCGTCGTCCGCTCCGAGCGTTCCCCTGCCACCTCCACTCGTCGGCCGGATTCCTGAGCCTCGGCCAGCGCGTCCCGTGCCTCGGATCCGGATACGGCGGGGTTCGCCTCGGTGGCGAACGCCGCCCCTTGCTGGACCGGCACCGCCAGCATCGCGAGCAGCACGGCAAAGGAGGCTGTCGTGGCTCCCGTCCCCCTGCGCCAGTCGCGTCTGCGACGCCCTGCGGTTCCGTCGCTGTCCCGCCCCATCGACACCGAACCCCCGCCCCCAGGTCACACGATCTTCAAAAATCGCCCACAGTCAATGACTGCCCTCGCTTTCCGTCAAGGACATGCCACTCAGCGCAACAGCCCCTGATTGCCCCAACGCCACGCAAAAGCCCCTGCTCACCTGGTGCTATGAATCAGCCAGTTTTGATCAATCAGGTGAGCCGAGGCCCGGCGGGCGAAACGAGAGAAGGACCGATGCCGCCACGGGGTCGCAGGTACTGATGCCTGTGGCACCTACATGACCTGTGAAGACATGACCGGCAGGCTGCTCTCCTCACGGCCGTCGTGGAGTGCAGACCGTCCTTGGTCTTCATCGCATCAGCGCTTTCCCGCCACTGGCACGCCCCGGTCTCCGCCGATGCCAACTCGGCCGTCCGCGCCTGTCACCCGCACCGGATACGTCGCCCCCGGAACTTCACCGCGCGTGACAGGAGCCTCCCCCAGATGATGCGCAGTGCAGCGGATACCGGTTGCGGCAAACACGGAGACCCCGCCGCTGCACCCTGCTGCCCCCGGGCATCGGCGTACCCCGCTCGGGCCATTCCCGTCGGTGTACCCGCTCGGGGCGTTCCAGGCAGCGCCTCTAGGGCTCAGCCGGGGCAGACGTGCTCGTCGTCTCCTGGGGGTTGGCTCCTGCGTCGTCACCCGACGTGGCGAGCCAGGTGCCCACGCCGACCGCAGCTGCGAGGGCCACCACGGCCGCACCGGTGACCAGCCGACGCCGTCGCGTAAGAGTGCGATTGCGCGCCGACCCCGGCCGCGGCGCGCCCGCCGCACGGGGGACCCGTGCGGTCCCGTGGGCCCCGCCCGCCAGCTCGTCCGGTGCCGGTACCCGCATCGACGTGTGGGTGTCGCGGTTGGAGTCCGGCTTGGCGCCGGGGACCAGGGACACGGATCCCCGGCGCCCCCGCCCGTCGCTCCCGGCGGGAGCCGGCTCCTCGGATGCCTCGCCTCGCCCGGCCGTCCGGGCGCCCTGCGTCTCGTCCTCCGCCGCCTCGCCGTCCGGCTCGTCGACGTCCAGCGGTGGCATCCCGGCCAGCGTCGGCAGCTGCTCGCGCAGCCGGGCGGCCACCTCCGAGGCCCGCAGCCGGGAGGCCGGGGCCTTGGCCAGGCACTGCACGAGCAGCTGCCACAGTTCGTCGGGGATGCCGGGCAGCGGGGCGACGGACTCGGTGACGTGCCGGCGCAGCACCGCGCCGGGATGCCCGCCGCCGAACGGCGTGAAGCCCGCGAGCAGCTCGTACAGGACGGTGGCCAGCGCGTAGATGTCCACCGAGGCGCGCGGGGGGAGGCCTTCGACTATCTCGGGGGCGAGGTAGTCCGGCGTGCCGATGATCTTCGTGGCGCGGGTCCGCTTGGGGGTGTCGATGAGCTTCGCGACGCCGAAGTCGGTGAGCAGCGCGCGGTGCGAGCCGCCGGGGCCGAGCGGGCCCTGCATGTCGAGGAGGATGTTCTCCGGTTTGACGTCCCGGTGGACGATGCCGGCCGCGTGCGCGGCGGCGAGCCCGTCGGCGACGTCCGCGACGATCGCCACGGCGGCCTCGGGCGCGAGCCGGCGGTCCCGGTCGAGGCGGGTCCGCAGGTCGGTGCCGCGGACCAGGTCCATGACGAGCGCCAGGTCGTTGCCGTCGACGACGAGGTCACGGACGGAGACCACGTTGGGGTGTTCCAGACCGAGCAGGGCGGTGCGCTCCTGCACGAAGCGGCCCACCAGCTCCTCGTCGGAGGCGAGGTCCTCGCGCAGCAGCTTGACGGCGACAGGGCCGTCCGGCCCCTCGCCCAGCCACACCGTGCCGGCGCTGCCGCGTCCCAGGATCTGGTGGGCGGTGTACCGGCTGCCGATCTTCCGTGCCAAGGCTGCTCCTACAGACGCGTGATGCCGGCGCGGGATGCCGGCGCGTGATGCCGACGCTGCGCCATCCGGGAGCCGGCCCCCAGCCCCCGGCCGACAAAACTACGCGCCCCCCGAGGCGATCCTCACCACGGAGACGGAAATCACCCGTCAGGAGTCGACAAATCCCCAAACTCGCGGTCGGGTCCCGCGGGACGGGCCGACCGCTCCGCTCAGGCCCCGCCGCCGGAGCCCCCGCCGAGATCGCCGAGCTTGCCGACCCAGCCGCTCACGGTGTCGACCCAGTCGCCGAGCTGCTCCCAGTAGCCCTTGCCCGTGCCGATCCAGTCCTGGAGCGGGGTCAGCTCCCAGATCAGCCAGCCGGCCACGACCAGGATGACGACCGTGAACAGACAGCCCTTGAGGCAGCCGAGCCCGGGGATCTTCATCGGGTTGGCGCTGCGCTGCCTCGGCTCGCGCGGCTGACGGGGCTCCGGGGCCTGCCGCTGCGGCTGCTGGGGCTGGGGC